>NZ_MOMO01000167.1:0-4848 GCF_009933855.1 Pseudomonas sp. SG-MS2
ATTCTGACCCCGGACCTCGAGCGCCAGGTGGTCATCGTCACGCATGAGCAGGCTCCGCTGAGTGATGAGGAAAAGGCTGCTCTCGCAGCGGCCTGGGCGCAACGCATCGCGGATCGCAGATTCCAGGCAGAAACCGGTGGCGCAGTCGTCGAGGGTCTGGCGGTCAACACCGAGCGTGACAGCCAGTTGCTGCTGACCGGTGCTGCATTCGCTGCCTCGCTCGATCCCGACTACCGCATCAAGTGGAAGACGGCGTCAGGCTTCGTTGAGCTGACGGGCGACCAGGTCATCGCGCTGGCCACAGCGGTGCGCGCACACGTACAGGCCTGCTTCGACCGGGAGGCCGAGTTGCTGAGTGCCGTGGCTGACGGCTCTATCACCGGTCAGATGCTCGAACAAGGGTGGCCGACATGACCCAGTTCTTGACCACATTGAAAACAGAGCAGATTGACCGCTGGCAGCATACTTTGCTGGCGGACCTTGTGCTGGAGGATGACGCCGGAACGTTCACCGTGCCGGCAGGCTTTGCCACCGACTTCGCCAGTATCAGGGTGCTGCATAACGCCTTTCTGTTCGTGCTGTTTGCTCTGGTTTCCGGATACGGCAACTACTCCGCAACTGTGCACGACTGGTTGTACGCCAATGGCCAGGTGAGTCGAAAGGAAGCGGATGCGATCTTGTACCGAGCCCTGCGTGCCGAAGGCGTGGCCCGATGGCGAAGCTGGCTGTTCTGGGCAGGAGTCCGGCTCGGTGGCACCAAGCACTACACCAAGACCCCGACAAGTTCGGGGTTTTCTTCATCTGGAGATCAATAGATGCCCATCACTGAAAAACAGCTCTTACAAATCCTCCCCAACGCCGGCCGCCAAGCCGGCGTTTTTGTTCCTGGTCTCAATGCCACCATGGGCAAGTACGGGATTATCACGCGGTTGCGCATGGCCGCGTTTCTCGCCCAGGTTGGGCATGAGTCTGGCCAGTTTCTGTTCCTGCGCGAACTCGGCAACGATGCCTACCTCTCGAAGTACGACACCGGTCGTTTGGCGCAACGCCTTGGCAACACCCCTGAGTCCGACGGCGATGGCCAGCTTTACCGTGGCCGAGGGCTCATCCAGGTAACAGGGCGAGCCAACTATGAGGCCTGCAGCGAGGCGCTGTTCGGTGACAGTCGTTTGCTCAACACGCCAGAGCTGCTTGAGCAGCCGGTGTACGCCTCGCTGTCTGCCGGCTGGTTCTGGCACAGAGAGGGCTTGAACAGCTTGGCCGACAAGGGCGAAATCCTCGCCATCACCAAGCGGATCAACGGAGGTACTAATGGACTTGAGGATCGCAAGGCCATCTACAAGCGGGCGCTCGAGGTGCTGCAGTGACCGCCTGGGGCGCTCGTTTGATCGCCCTGGCGGCGCTGGTGATCGCGTGTGCCTTGGGTGCCCGGGCGGCCTGGGTGTGGCAGGACAACGCCTACGGCAAGCTGCTCGCCGATCAGGCGACGGACTATGGCCAGCAGTTGGCAGACAAGGAGCGCGCCCATGCCCGTGAGCGGGAGGATGCTGCTACGGCGGCGCTTGATCAACTGGCGGTGCAGCACACTGCACGCCGCGACCTGGAGGCACGCCTGAAAACGCAGGGCCAGGCGCATTCGAAGGAGATGAACGATGCACAACAAACTCAGGCTCGCCTGCGCGACCGCCTTGCTACTGCTGACCTGCGGTTGTCAGTCCTACTCGACGCCGGATCCGTTGCCGCCCAGGGTTGTAACGGTGGGGTGCGAGAAGCCTCCAGCCCCGGAGGCGTGGTACATGGAGCCGTACGCGCCCAACTTGACCGAGCGCATGCTCAACGAATTGTCGCCATCACTGACGAAGGCGACCGGGGACTGATCGCGCTGCAGGCCTGCCAGGCCTACGTCCGCGAAGTCACCAAGTAGTAAAGAGGCGAGCCGGGTGGATGCGCCAACATCCAGCCCGGCCCGCCGAACCCGCAGACCCTTCCTGCAAGTCCAGCCGTGGCCCCTGCCTTGTGCACAAAGCGCGGCCAGCCTAACACCTGTTTATTCATACAGTAAAGACTTGCAATCATATGACCTCTCCTATCATTCCCTGGATGGGCGGCAAACGTCGCCTGGCCGACCGCTTGATCCCCCTCTTTCCCCCTCATGAATGCTATGTCGAAGTCTTCGCCGGCGGCGCCGCGTTGTACTTCATGCGTCCCCAGGCTGCGCCGGTTGAGGTGCTCAACGACCTCAACGGCGACCTGGTCACTCTTTACCGGGTGGTACAGAACCACCTGGAGGAATTCGTCCGCCAATTCAAGTGGGCGCTCAGCTCGCGGCAGATCTTCGAGTGGCAGAAGATGACCCGCCCCGAGACGCTAACCGACATCCAGCGCGCGGCGCGGTTCTTCTACCTGCAGCAGCACGCTTTCGGTGGCAAGGTGACCGGGCAAACCTTCGGCACCGCCACCACTGGGCCTGCCATCAACCTGCTGCGCATCGAGGAGAACCTCTCCGCAGCGTGGCAGCGCCTCGCCGGTACCTACGTTGAGAACCTCTCGTGGCTGGATTGCGCCGAACGCTACGATCGAGCGCATACCTTCTTCTACATGGATCCGCCTTACTGGCAGACCGCCGGTTATGGCGTCGACTTCCCTTTCGAGGAGTACGAACGCATGGCCGACTTTATGCGGCGCTGCAAGGGCAGGGTGATGGTTAGCATCAACGACCACCCGGATATCCGACGGGTCTTCGGCGGTTTCCACTTCGAATGCCTGGATATCCGCTACAGCAATATGAACCAGCGACAGAGCAAAGGTGATGTTAGTGGAGAGTTGGTGATCTTTAATTGGGAACCATCTGAGCTGGGAGGGCTTTTCTGAGTCCTGCGGGTGAGCTAGAGGCAAAGACATTCAGTACCCAATAGGCACTCCATCAGATTCTGAGCATTTGCCCAGAGCACCCTATCGTACGGGGCTCTGGGGTTTTTCGATTTACTCTGGGTTTGTAGGGATAGAGACTGATTTAAATTTCCTGCAGATTTCTTTTACTGGCTCTTGTAGGATTATAAGAGCTACATGGGCTGCAATTGTCATGACATATACAAGTAAGAAAACATCAAATTCGGACTTGTAGTAATAGCTTGTAGTTATGGCTATATAAGTGTTTAGTCCGCTGAGTGAGCCATGGAGCATAAGATGTCTAAGGTGATCCTGTCCAGTAAGGCTTTTAAGGTTAGTACTGTCCCCTGCCTCAATTAATGTCGAGGTAATCAAAGGGGCTATAAGGCTCGGCAAGGTTGTTGCCATGCTAAGTAGAAGTAGTTTTGGAGTATCCAGGCTTATAAATAATTCTGGTATAAAAAAATATATGATTAAGCTTCCTGGTGCGAATAGCGCGAATATTGCCATTGTTGCTGCGATTGTTGTGTTAAGGTTGACTAGCGTAAGGTTATCAGCGACTGACACTTTTTTTCCTTAGTAGGGGAAGTTGGACTGAAAGCACTTAGGGCTGGGGTAGTTGTTTTAGCCTGGTCGGTCCTTAGGATCAGTCGGGCAAGTTTGTCGGTTTGCTCGCGCTCCTGGTCGATCTTCGTGAGCTCAATTCCATGACGGCTGCGCGCCCAGTGCACCACGTTCACGTAGTCGACGTATGTGCTGTTTGCCCGATATTGCTCTATGGTGATCTACGTTTGCAAGTTCTGGTTGATCGCTACCGGTTTCTCGATGTTGCGTCTGCCTGTGTCAGATCCCCGCGCAGCTTGTGGATTTCGTTACAGAGCAGGAGGAGTTGGTGTTGGGAGCATTTCCACATGAGTGGTCATGCTGAGTTCGAAGCTCGTCGTCGATATTCATTGGCATCTACTCGGCCTGTACTGCTCGACAAAGTGGGAGTCGTCCCAGGTGCGAGTGTCTTGCGTTTCTCCCCCGCGATTTTTTGCCGGTAGGGGAGATAGGGCAGAGTGAAAAATACCAAATAGTGTTATTGAACCCATAGAGCCCGAAGGCGTCCGAGACTCGATATTAGAGGATTTGGTCGCCTTTTCGGTTTCTACTACAGCACAATCGGGAATGGGTGGCCATGAGACTATTCTCATTCACGATCAATTCCTTTTAATCTTTTTTAGATACTTGGTGGAAACGTATCCATCTATCCAATATCCCTCGATTTCATAGGACACCAGGAGCCAGTTTCGATTTTCTTTGTCTTGTACGACCACAATAGAATTCTTTTGCAGTTTTAATATTATCTCTGATTTCGAACTTGGGTCTGTTCGAAAATTGACATCCGAACCGGTCACCAAGCGAATGTCTCCCGGCTTCCCTGCGAGCTCCTTTCTAATGAAATCACGAATCTTGGACGGAGATTTTGTTTGGGGGAGGCGAGCATTAAGATCAACAACTGATGCTCGAATACTTTCCCACTGCGAAATGTTAGCAAGGTAAAATATTGTTAGGTGCACTAGAAATCGCAACAGCCAGGTCGGAATCGATGAGAGAACTTCGTTTTTGGCAGTTAAGTCTTGGGTACTGGTGACCGAAGCTTCTCCTGTCGCGATTTTGGGGACAGGTTCAGAGCCTTCCAGTTTTATACTTTGAGCCGGCTTCTCTTGGTCGAGGTTTGGTTTTTTTTCAAACTCCGAATGCCGGCTTTCAAGTTCCTTGAATAAATCTTCGACGCTTAAGTCGGCAAGCGTTGATCCGGTCTCTAAATATGCATTGTTGAGTAGTTTTCCTAGCAGGTTGTGCCCTAGGGCAGTGCGGTGCTGCTCCATGACCTTTGCGACTTTAAGATCAATTGGAGAGCTGTATTGCTCGATGATTTTGGCTATTTTAAGGTCTGTTGGAGAGCTGTATTGC
>NZ_MOMO01000168.1:0-23486 GCF_009933855.1 Pseudomonas sp. SG-MS2
GCGGCTCGGCGGCTGAGCGCTCGCTGACCGGGGGCTCGGGCGCGGTGACGAGCGCGACCACCGGTATCGGCGGCACGGCCGGGGCGGCGCTGGCGCGGTTCTGCTCCAGCAGTTGCTTCGCCGCGTTGAACACCTGCAGGCAATGGCCGCAGCGCACTACGCCGCGCGCCACGCTCAACTGGTGATGGGTGACGCGAAAGCTGGTCTGGCAATGCGGGCACTGGGTGACGAAACTGTCGGTCATGCGGCGATCCGGGAGCTGTGCAGAGAAGTATTTTAGGCCCGCTTAGCGGCGGCGACCACTGATGCGCACCCAGCCGTCGCGCACGACGATCGGGTCCAGCTCGAAGTCGGCGGCGTAGGCCGCGGCGACCTCCTCACCCTGTTCGGCAAGGATGCCAGACAACGCGAGCAGGCCACCTGGGCGTACCAGGCCGGACAGCTGCGGCGCCAGCGAGACCAAAGGGCCAGCCAGGATATTGGCGACCAGCACGTCGGCCTGCATGGCCGGCATATGCTCGGGCAGGTACAGCGCCAGCTTCTCGTCGGCGACGCCATTGCGCTGGGCGTTGTCACGCGAGGCTTCGATGGCCTGCACGTCGATGTCGGTACCGACCGCTTCGCGTGCGCCCAACAACAATGCAGCGATGGCCAGAATGCCCGAGCCGCAGCCGAAGTCCAGCACCTGGGTGCCTTCGAGCTGTTGGCCGTCGAGCCATTCCAGGCACAGGGCGGTGGTCGGGTGGGTGCCGGTGCCGAAGGCCAGGCCAGGGTCAAGCAGCAGGTTGACTGCGTCCTTTTCCGGCGCTTCGTGCCAGCTTGGCACGATCCACAGGCGGCGGCCGAAGCGCATTGGCTGGAAGTTGTCCATCCAGCTGCGTTCCCAATCCTGATCTTCGATCACTTCGGCCTGGTGTTCCGGCAGCTGCGCACCGGTCAGCAGGCGCAGGTGAGCGAATACCTGCTCAGGGTCGGCGTCCGCCTCGAACAGTGCCAGCAGGTGCGTGTGCGACCACAGCGGCGTGGTGTTGAGGTCGGGTTCGAAGATGGGCTGGTCTTCGGCGTCCATGAACGTGACCGATACGGCGCCGACTTCGAGCAGGGCGTCTTCGTAGGTTTCGGCTTGTTCCGGGCTGATGGCCAGGCGTACTTGCAGCCAAGGCATGGCGGGCACCTTTGGTAAATCGAGAGGGGCAGCCCGAGGCTGCGCGAAGGCTGGCAGTTTACGCGAGTGCGGTGTGTTTGTGGATGACTTGAGGGGCTGCCTTGCAGGCCAATCGCCGGCGAGCCGGGTCCCACGGGCTCTTCACTGTTTGTCAGTGCACTGATCTGACTGTAGGCGCAGGTTTGCCAGCGATCGGGCCGGTAACCGTGGTAGCGCATAACCGATGGCCTGAGAACAACCCCACAAAAAAACCCGGCACAAGGCCGGGTTTTTTGCTGCATCACGCTAACGCGATCACTCCTGGTTGGCCAGTTTGTGCTCGAGGTAGTGGATGTTCACGCCGCCTTTGCAGAAACCTTCATCACGCACCAGGTCGCGGTGCAGTGGGATGTTGGTCTTGATGCCGTCGACGACGATCTCGTCCAGGGCATTGCGCATGCGCGCCATGGCTTCGTCGCGGTCCTTGCCGTAGGTGATCAGCTTGCCGATCAGCGAGTCGTAGTTCGGCGGAACCGAATAACCGCTGTACAGGTGCGAATCGACGCGAACGCCGTTGCCACCCGGGGCGTGGAAGTGCTTGACCTTGCCTGGGCTCGGAATGAACTTCTTCGGGTCTTCGGCGTTGATCCGGCACTCCAGCGAGTGGCCGCGGATCACCACGTCTTCCTGACGGATCGACAGCTTGTTGCCAGCGGCGATGCTGAGCATCTCCTTGACGATGTCGATACCGGTGACCATCTCCGAGACCGGGTGCTCAACCTGCACACGGGTGTTCATTTCGATGAAGTAGAAACGGCCGTTTTCGTACAGGAACTCGAAAGTACCGGCGCCACGGTAGCCGATCTCGACGCACGCATCGACGCAACGCTTGAAGACTTCCTGGCGGGCCTTCTCGTCGATGCCCGGCGCAGGCGCTTCTTCAAGTACCTTCTGGTGACGACGCTGCAGCGAGCAGTCGCGGTCGCCCAGGTGGATGGCGTTGCCTTGGCCGTCGGACAGTACCTGAACTTCCACGTGGCGTGGGTTGGTCAGGAACTTCTCCAGGTAGACCATCGGGTTGCCGAAGGCTGCACCGGCTTCAGTACGGGTGAGCTTGGCCGAGGCGATCAGGTCCTCTTCCTTGTGCACCACGCGCATACCGCGACCACCACCACCACCGGCGGCCTTGATGATCACCGGGTAGCCGACATCACGCGCGATCGCCAGGGCGACCTCTTCGTCTTCCGGCAGCGGGCCATCGGAGCCCGGTACGGTCGGTACGCCGGTCTTGATCATCGCGTCCTTGGCCGAAACCTTGTCGCCCATCAGGCGAATGGTGTCGGCGCGCGGGCCGATGAAGGCGAAACCGGACTTCTCCACCTGCTCGGCGAAGTCGGCGTTTTCCGCGAGGAAGCCGTAACCCGGGTGGATGGCGGTAGCGCCTGTCACTTCAGCGGCGGCGATGATCGCCGGGATGTGCAGGTACGAATCTTTGGACGAAGCAGGACCAATGCAGACCGACTCGTCTGCCAGGCCCAGGTGCATCAGTTCGCGGTCGGCCGTGGAGTGCACGGCGACGGTCTTGATGCCCAGTTCTTTGCAGGCACGCAGGATCCGCAGGGCAATTTCCCCGCGGTTGGCGATCAGGACTTTTTCCAGCTTCCCAGACATCGTTGGCTCTCCGCGAATCAAACGATGGTGAACAGCGGCTGGTCGAACTCAACCGGCTGACCGTCTTCCACCAGGATGGCGTCGATAACGCCGCCGACATCGGCTTCGATGTGGTTCATCATCTTCATCGCTTCGACGATGCACAGGGTGTCGCCTTTCTTCACGCTCTGGCCAACTTCAGCGAAGTTCGGCGAGGTCGGCGAAGGCTTGCGGTAGAAGGTACCGACCATTGGCGAACGGATCACGGTGCCTTTGAGGGCCGGGGCAGCGGCGGCAGCTTCGGCAACCGGGGCAGCAGCGGCTGGAGCAGCTACAGGAGCGGCAGCCATTGGCGCAGGTGCGTAGAACTGTTGAGCGGCTGGGGTCTTGCTGTGACGGCTGATACGGACCGACTCTTCGCCTTCCTTGATCTCCAGTTCGTCGATGCCAGACTCTTCCAGCAGCTCGATCAGTTTCTTGACTTTACGGATATCCATTAATCATCAACTCCCAAAGGTTCGGTCAGGGGGCATTAAGTTAAAAACGTATCTGAAACGTTTTTCTCGAACCCCGGCCCACTCAGGCCAGGGCTTCTATCATCAGGGCTGTGCGTTGGCAGCCAGTTGTTCCAGTGCGGCCTCCAGGGCCAGGCGATACCCGCTGGCGCCCAGGCCGCAGATCACCCCTACGGCTACATCGGAGAAGTAGGAGTGGTGACGGAACGGTTCGCGTTTGTGCACGTTGGACAGGTGCACTTCGATGAATGGGATGCTCACCGAAAGCAATGCGTCACGTAATGCGACGCTTGTGTGGGTGAAAGCAGCCGGATTGATCAGGATGAAGTCCACACCCTCGTTGCGTGCGGCGTGAATACGGTCGATCAGTTCGTACTCGGCATTGCTCTGCAGGTACTGCAGGTGATGGCCTGCGGCGCGGGCGCGCTGCTCCAGGTCCTGGTTGATCTGGGCCAGGGTCACGGCGCCGTAGTGGCCCGGTTCGCGGAGCCCGAGCATGTTCAGGTTGGGGCCGTGAAGCACCAGTAGCGTTGCCATCTGCAGATTCCTTGGATTTGTAGGGCAATTCGACACAGCGCGGCGAGTGTGCCGTAAAGCGACGGCAAGTGTCCAGTTCCCGGCAATAGCCAGCACGATGTCCGAGGTTCGCGCGAAGTATGTGACCAAATATTAAAATCTGGTCACTCGTTCGCAGAAATATGCCGGCACGCGGGAAGTTATAGACCGAGTTTGCCGCGCACGCGCGCCAGAACACCCGCAAATTCGGCGGCGTTTATCTCGCCAATGACCCGATCGGTGGTCATTTCGCTGCCGTTCGCGGCAAAGAACAGCAGTGCAGGCGGGCCGAACAGCTGGTAGCGGTCGAGCAGGGTACGTTGCTCGGCGTTGCTTTCGGTGATGTCGAAACGCAGCAACTTGAATGCGCCCAGTTGCGGTTGGACCTGCGCTGCGTTGAGTACTTCATGCTCGATGACTTTGCAGCTGATGCACCAGTCGGCGTACCAGTCGAGCAAGACCGGCTGCCCCGCAGCTTTCGCATCGGCCAGGGCTGCGTCAAGTGCAGCCGGCGTAGTGACGGTTTGCCAAGCATCCACCGAAGCTGACGGGCCACTGCCGACGGTTGTCGGTGCTGGCGCAGGCAATGGGCGCAGCGGGTCTCCCTGGCCATTGAGGGCGCCGTACCAGCAGGCCAGGCCGTAGACCAGCAGGGCCAGGCCCAGCAGTTGCGCCAGGCGTTGGCGTGGCGCCTTGACCACGAACTCCAGCGCACCGAGGAAAACGGCTACGCCCACGCTCAGGAAACCGACCAGCAACAAGGTTGCCGGCCCCGGCAGCACGCGGCTGAGCAGGCCGATGGCGAGGCCCAGCAGCAACACACCAATAGCGTTTTTCACGGTGTTCAGCCAAGGCCCGCTCTTTGGCAGCCAGGCCGCGCCCCCAGTAGCTACCAGCAACAATGGCGCGCCCATGCCCAGGCCGAGGGCAAACAACTTGAGTGCGCCACCCAGGGCGTCACCGCTGGCACTGATATACAGCAAGGCGCCGGCCAATGGTGCCGAGACGCACGGCGAAACCAGCAGGCTGGACAGCACGCCCAGCACTGCTGCACCCAGCAGCGAGCCGCCCTTGGTGCGGTGGGCGAGCGTGTCCAGGCGATTGTTCAAGGCCTGTGGCAGTTTGAGTTCGAACAGGCCGAACATGGCCAGTGCGAACAGCACGAAGAACAGCGCGAAAGGCACCAGTACCCAAGCCGATTGCAGCCGCGCCTGCAGGTTCAGGCCTGCACCGAACAGGCCCATCAGCGCCCCTAGCAGGGCGAAACTGGCGGCCATGGCCAGCACATAGGCCAGCGAAAGGGCCAGGCCGCGCAGGCCGGCGACCTGGCCGCGCAGGACCACGCCAGAGAGGATCGGCAGCATTGGCAGCACGCAGGGCGTGAAGGTCAGGCCGACCCCGGCGAGGAAGAACAGCAGCAACGATTTCCAGCTCCAGCCTTGCTCGCTGGCCGTCGCCGGGGCGTCGGCCGTGCTCCCCCCTGCGCCGTCGATGCTCAGGCGTGCCGTCTCTGGTGGGTAGCACAGGCCCTTGTCGGCACAGCCCTGGTAGCCGACCAGCAGGGTGAATGCGCGGGCGTCGGTGCGCGGCAGTTCGATGTCGAGCACCCCGTGGTAGACCTCGACGTCGCCGAAGAACTCATCGTGCTTGGCCTCGCCCTTGGGAATGTTCGGCGAACCCAGGGTGATGTCTGCCGGTTCGCTGCGGAACTGGAAGCGATGGCGGTAGAGGTAATAGCCGTCGGTGGCGACGAAGCGCAGTTTGATGGTGTGCGCATCGGCCTGGACCAGGCTGAGCTTGAAGGCTTCATGTACGGGCAAAAAGTCTGCGCTGTTGCTCAGCGAGGCGGCGCCGAGGGTGGCGCTGGGGCGGTTGTCGAGCAGGCCCGTGGCGAAGGCAGGGCTGGCCAGCAGCAGGAACAGCAGGAAAAACAGGCGGCGCATGGCGGACTCGCGAGGTGGAACGTGCCCGGCATGATAGCGGAGTTGGCCTTGGTTGGGGGGCAGTGCAGGCAAACGATCACAGCCTGAAGGCCCGCACCGCACGGTTCAGCTCGCCGCCAAGGGTCAGCAATTGCTCGCCCTGCTCGCGCCCTTCACCGATGCGCTGCAGGTTGTCTTCACCCAGCTCATGAATCCGCTCGCTGTGCCCTCGAATCTCGCTCACCGCATCACTCTGCTGCGCCGTGACGTCGGCAATGCGCACTGCAGTATCGGCGATGGTGCGGATCGCGTTGACGATCTCGTCCAGCGCGCCATCGGCAGCCTGAGCCTGGTCAGCTGTAGCTTGCGCATGTTCCAGTTGCGCCCGCATACCTGTCACCGACTCCCGTGCCGCCTGTTGCAGCCGGTCGATCAAGGCCTGGATCTCGCCAGTGGCGCCTGTGGTGCGTTGTGCCAGCGAGCGTACTTCGTCTGCAACCACGGCAAAGCCGCGGCCCATTTCGCCCGCGCGGGCAGCTTCGATGGCGGCGTTCAATGCCAGCAGGTTGGTCTGTTCGGCGATCGATCTGATCACGGTGAGCACACCGCCGATGGTGGCCGACTCCTCGGCCAGCTGTTCGATCATGCGGGCATTGCCCTGCACCTCATCGACCAGCGTGCGCAGCCCGCCAAGGCTCTGGCCGATCACCGTCTGGCCTTGCTCCACGGCGCGGCCGGCATCGCGGCTGGCATCGGCCGCGGAGCTGGCATCACCAGCCACCTGCAAAATGGTGGCTTCCAGTTCGCCCAGCGCATCGCGGATCTGCCCGGTGTCACCGGCCTGGCGCTCTGCGCCGTCATGCAGGGCGGCGCTCATGCCGGCCAGTGCGTGGCTGCTGCCGGCCACCTGCTCGGCGTTGTGGCGGATGGTGCCGACCAGCTCCACCAGGTACTGGCGCAGGCGGTTGAGCGATTCCTGGATGTCGTGCAGCTCGCGGTTGGTCTTGCCCAGGGCGATGGGGGCGGCGAAATCGCCTTCGGCCCATCGCGACAGGGCCGGGGCCAGGCCGGTCAGGGTGCGCGTCAGCCGCCGCTGCAATGTGTCGATGAGCAGGGCGATCAGCAGGATCAGGCCGATCATCAGGCCCTGGATAAGGCGCACTTCGCTGGCGATACGGGCGTGCTGGCCGCGCACTTCAGGCTCAAGGCTGGCAATGGCTTTTTGCACGGCGTCGAGCCGTTCATTGGTGCTGGCGGCCAGGGCTGTGCGCCGCTCGATCTGTTCGCGGGTGCGTTGCAGTTCGCCAGGGTAGCGGTTGAGCAGGCTCTGCAGTTCGCGCTTGAGGCCAACGGCAACGTCTTCCTGTTGCCCGGCGGCCTGCGTTTCCAGGCCCATCATGGCGGCGAAATCATCGGCGTTTGATTCGGCGGCGCGGGTCACGCCCAGCAACGGCAGGTTGTCGATGACCTGAGCCTGGGCGCGGATCAGTTGCAGCTCGCGTTCCACCTCGTCGGCCAGCTCGGCGCGGCTGCTGCTGACCAGTTTGTCACGGGCCAGCGACAGGCGGCCCAGGTGTACGCTGGCGTCGAGCAACGGCAGCAGGTAACGGCTCGCCTCGCTGCTGGCGCTGTCACGGGCATAGCTGGCCAGTTGTTCGAAGTTGGCGCCTAGCTCACGTTCGGCCTGCAACAGCAGGGCTTGAGGGTCGCCGGCCAGCTTGCCGGCCGCGAGCAGCTCGTTGGCGGTGAAGGCTTGCAGGGTATCAAGGCTTGGGCGCAATTGGCCGGCCAGCTCTTCAGGCCAGTCGGCCAGTGCCTGCCCAAGCTGTTGGTTGGCCTCCAGCGCCGCCGCATGGCGCAGGGCGTCGCCGCTGCCCAGATAAGCCTGGATGTTGCGCGCGGCCTGGTTCTGGAACTGCTGCGACAGGCCCAGATAGCGTTCCATCAATTGATAGGGGCGCTCCAGGGCGCGCTGCGACCACCAAAGGGTCGCGCCCAGAGCGATACACACGGTCACCAGCAACAGGGTGTTGAAATTGGTCAGCCACTTCAGGCGCATAGCCGCGAACTTCCTGCGGGGGTGGAGGGGTAGGTGCCTGAAGTTATTGCTATTTTGTGACGGGGTGATGACGATGGTGGCTTAACGCTATCTAATGGGCGCGGGCCGGCCGGCTAAGGCTCGACCCGCACCACACAGTTGCGCCCCGCATGCTTGGCCCGATACAGCGCCTCGTCAGCGGTGCTGGCCATGCTCAATGCATCGAGCTCATCGTCCAGCTGCACCACCCCGGCACTGAACGTGCACCGCAGGTCGCAAGGCTGTGCCGGGTAGAGGATTTCGGCGAAGCGCCGGCGAATCTCGTCGAGCACCTTGTGCGCGGCATCCAGTGCGGTGTTGGGCATGACGATGGCGAACTCCTCGCCGCCATAGCGGCCGATGAAGTCGGTCTTGCGCAGCCGTTGCTTGAGAAAAAGCGCCAGGCTTTTGATAACCCGATCACCCATGGGGTGGCCATGGCGGTCGTTGATCTTCTTGAAGTGGTCGATGTCGAGCATGGCAAAGCTGAGCGGCTGGCCCTCGCGACGGGCGCGAAAGCTGCAATCTTCCAGCAATTGCAGGATGTGCGTGTGGTTGTACAGGCCGGTAAGGCTGTCGCGGACCATGCGCGACTTGAGGTGGCGCGCTCGGGCAGCACGGTTGCGCACAGTGGTGATCAGGTGGCGCGAGCGGATCGGTTTGGTCAGAAAGTCGTCGCCGCCCTCGCTCATGGCGTCGAGCTGTTTGTCCAGGTCGTCCTCGGCGGACAGGTAGATGATGGGTACGCTGACGTAGCGGTCGTTGTGGCGGATCACTTTGGCCAGTTCCGGGCCCGAGCAGGCTGGCATGTACAGGTCGAGAATGATCAGGTCGGGCTGGAACTCGGCCAACTCGGCCATGGCGCGGATCGGGTCGGTCAGGCTGCGGGTGATCATGCCGGCGCTGCCCAGCACGCGTTCGGTGTGCAGTGCCTGGGTGCGCGAGTCGTCGATGATCAGCACGCGCAGCGGTTCAAGAGGCGCGGTGCTGGTCATGATCTCGAGCTTCTCAAGCAGGCTGGAGGCTTCCAGTGTGCCGGTGAGAAATGCTTGACCACCTGCGCGTACTGCGGCCAGGCGCGTTGGCGTGTCGGCTTCGTGCAGGCTGAAGAACAGCAGCGGGATCGGCTGCTCCAGACCCGACTGCGCCTGTGCAGCCAGTTGCATGCCGCAACCTGGCCCGCTGAAGTCGACATCCATCACGATGGCAGAGGGTGCCTGCTCGGCCACTGACGCCAGCAACGCGTCGACGCTGAACAGCGCTTGCACGCTCAGGCCGAAGAACTCCAGTTGCTGGGCCAGACGCTCGGCGCGCTCATGGTCGCGCAGCAGCAGATACACCGGCCTGCGAGCAGGTGGCAACGTCAGCTGATCAAGTTGGTCGCCCTGGCGCAAACGAGTGCGCGACAGGCGTTGCAACAGGTGATCGAGCTCCTGCTTGAGGCGCTCTTGGCTCGGCTCCGCGGCTTGGGTCATGTCCTGACTACTTATTAGTGGGATATGCAGGTGCGATGATGGCTCTATGCTAGCAGCTCTTTCCAGGCATGCGAGTGCGCGGGATCAACAAAGCGTTGATGACGAATATTCAGTTGCTGACCGATTGGTCGCTTATGCGTACGGTGGTGTCTGCTTTATAGTGCAGCAACGTGGGCTTGCCGTGGCACCCTGGCACTGGCCTGTGGTCAAAAGCCCTGAACCGTCGTGACTGATAAGGACAAAGCCATGCTGGACTGGAAAAACCGCGAGGCCAAGGCCGAGCCCCGTGAGCGTGTCGATGGCCGCGGTGCTGCCGCCCGTAGCTATGTGGGTGGCCTCTGGAGCCGAGCCCTGGGGACCCTGATCGGGTTGTACCTGCTGGTCTGCATCGGGCTGGGCTGGTACTGGAGCCAGGAACCGGAGCTGTTCCCGGTGCAGCAGAATGCCCAGGCAGCAGCCGAGCGCAACGGCCAGCAGATGGTGATTGGTTACACCACCATCGAAACGCTCAAGACTGTGGCCGAAACCCTGCTGAACAAGCCGGGCGGCTACATTTCCAACGATCGCTTCCCGCCGGGGCTGTGGATGGACAACATGCCGAGCTGGGAATACGGCGTGCTGGTCCAGGTGCGTGACCTGTCCCGCGCTTTGCGCAAAGACTTCGCCCGCTCGCAGTCGCAGTCCACCGAGGACGCCGACCTTGCCAAGGCCGAGCCGCGCTTCAACTTCGACAACAAGAGCTGGATCCTGCCATCGAGCGAATCGGAGTTCGAGGAGGGCATCAAATCGCTTGCCCGCTACCAGACCCGCCTGGCGGCTGGCGACAAGGGTGCGATCTTCTATACCCGTGCCGACAACCTGAACAACTGGCTGGGCGATGTCGCCACGCGCCTGGGTTCGCTGTCGCAGCGCCTGTCGGCAAGTGTTGGCCGGGTCAAGCTCAATACCACCCTGAAGACCGAATCGGTGGTTGCTGGCCAAGCGCCGCAGGTGGACGAGGAGGTGGTGGAAACGCCTTGGCTGCAGATCGACAACGTGTTCTACGAAGCCCGCGGCCAGGCCTGGGCGCTGTCGCACCTGCTGCGTGCCATCGAAGTGGACTTCGCTGACGTGCTGGCGAAGAAGAATGCCACCGTCAGCGTGCGCCAGATCATTCGTGAACTGGAGGCGTCGCAGGAAGCGTTGTGGAGCCCGATGGTGCTCAACGGCAGCGGCTTCGGCATGTGGGCCAACCACTCGCTGGTCATGGCCAACTATATTTCGCGGGCCAACGCGGCGGTCATCGACCTGCGTCAACTGTTGTCGCAGGGTTGAACATGGCTATAAGCCCCAACGAGGCCGCCCACCGGGCGGCTTCCGACCGCGAACTGGTCGCCTGGGTGGACGAAGCCGATCAGGTGCTTGGTGCGCTGCCAAGGGCGGAGCTTCGCGAGCGTGGTCTGATTGGCCGCTGTACCTTCATTCTCCTGTTCAATGGCGCCGGTGAGTTGTGCGTACACCGGCGCACCTTGAGCAAGGCACTGTATCCGGGCTATTGGGATGTGGCCGCAGGCGGCATGGTGGCGGCGGGGGAGGCGTATGCCGACTCGGCGGCCCGTGAACTGGCCGAGGAGTTGGGCATCGAGGGCGCCGAGTTGCGTTTCCACGAACGGTTCTACTTCGACCAGCCCGACAACCGGTTATGGTGCGCGGTGTATTCGGCAGTGTCGGACGCGCCGCTGCGGTTGCAGCCTGAAGAGGTGAGCGAGGCGAGGTTCATCAGCCTCGCCCAGGCTGAGGCAGAAAGCCTCAGCAAGCCCTACTGTCCGGACTCGCTGGCGGCGCTGCAGCGGTACAAGGTCAGTCTGGGCTAAGGCTGGGGCCGCTTTGCGGTCCCAGGGTCCCATGGGTCGCAAATCTTTCGCAAAATGGCGCATTCCGGTACTTAGCAATCACCTGATTTATCGTTACACTGCGCGCCCTTTTCGGGCTGTTGCAGGATCTTGCGGCAGTAGCGCCGCCCCTGCCAGAGTGGGGCTTCGCGGTCGGCTCCTGCCGACCAGTTTTTGTCCTCAGCACAGAGGAACAAAAGTGGCCAAGAAAGCTTCTTCCTTTTCCGCCCTTGGCGGTCTCGTGTTTTCCACCGACGCCGGTCGGCACTGCCCCGACTGTAGCCAGCCGGTGGATGCCTGCATCTGCAAGCAGCAAACCATCCCCGAAGGCGACGGCATCGCCCGTGTTCGCCGTGAGAGCAAAGG
This sequence comes from Pseudomonas sp. SG-MS2, assembly GCF_009933855.1. NCBI lineage: Bacteria > Pseudomonadati > Pseudomonadota > Gammaproteobacteria > Pseudomonadales > Pseudomonadaceae > Pseudomonas > Pseudomonas sp. SG-MS2. The sequence continues at coordinate 11,576 of NZ_MOMO01000168.1, forward strand.
CCGTGGCGGCAAGACCGTGACCACTGTCACCGGCGTGCCGCTGCCGCCAGACCAGCTCAAGGAGCTGGCCACCACCCTCAAGCGCCGCTGCGGTACCGGCGGTGCCCTGAAGGACGGGGTTATCGAGATCCAGGGCGACCATGTCGAGCTGTTGATCGGCGAGCTGACCAAACAGGGTTTCAAGGCGAAAAAGTCCGGGGGCTGAGGCCATCACGCGATTTTTTGCCCAGCGCTTTCTAAACTCGTTCCCGTGACCAGGGTCTATTGCTGGGCACGGATGAATCGTCATTTCCAGCTTTTACACTGCGCCCGCCACCATGTGGGGCAGTGTTTTCGACTTTATAGGGGACTTGAATGTCCGTACGACGCACACGCAAAGACGATGGTAGCCAATGGACCGTGGCCGACAGCCGCAGTGTTTATGGTATCCGCCATTGGGGCGCTGGTTATTTCGCCATCAATGAAGCCGGGCGCGTCGAAGTGCGCCCCAACGGCCCTCAGAGCGCGCCGATCGACTTGTTCGAGCAGGTCGATGAGCTGCGCCAGAGCGGCTTGTCGCTGCCGCTGCTGGTACGCTTCCCCGACATTCTGCAGGACCGCGTGCGCCAGTTGACTGGTGCCTTCGACGCCAACATCGCGCGCCTTGAGTACCAGAGCCAGTACACCGCGCTGTATCCGATCAAGGTCAACCAGCAGGAAGCGGTGGTAGAGAACATCATCGCCACGCAGAACGTTTCCATCGGCCTGGAGGCAGGTTCCAAACCTGAGCTGCTGGCGGTGCTGGCGCTGGCGCCGAAGGGCGGCACCATCGTCTGCAACGGCTACAAGGACCGCGAGTTCATCCGCCTGGCGCTGATGGGCCAGAAGCTCGGCCACAATGTGTTCATCGTCATCGAGAAAGAGTCCGAAGTGGCGCTGGTGATCGAAGAGGCCGCCGAGCTCAAGGTCAAGCCGCAGGTTGGGCTGCGCGTTCGCCTGTCGTCGCTGGCTTCGAGCAAGTGGGCAGACACCGGTGGCGAGAAGTCCAAGTTCGGCCTGTCGGCTGCCCAGTTGATTTCGGTCGTGCAGCGCTTCCGCGATGCCGGGCTGGACCAGGGCATCCGCCTGCTGCACTTCCACATGGGTTCGCAGATCGCCAACCTGGCCGACTACCAGCATGGCTTCAAGGAAGCCATCCGCTACTACGGCGAGCTGCGTGCCCTGGGCCTGCCGGTCGACCATATCGACGTGGGCGGTGGCCTGGGTGTGGACTACGACGGCACCCACTCGCGCAACGCCAGTTCGATCAACTACGACATGGACGACTATGCCGGCGTGGTGGTGGGCATGCTCAAGGAGTTCTGCGACGCGCAGGGCTTGCCGCATCCGCACATTTTCTCTGAGAGTGGCCGTTCGCTGACTGCGCATCACGCCATGCTGGTGATCCAGGTGACCGACGTCGAGAAACACAACGACGACGTGCCGACCATCGAAAACAAGGAAAGCCTGCCCGAGACCGTGCAGTGGCTGGCCGACCTGCTCGGCCCGACCGACATCGAGATGGTCACCGAGACCTACTGGCGCGCCACGCACTACATGGGTGACGTGGCAGCGCAATATGCCGATGGCAAGATCAGCCTGGCCGAAAAGGCCCTGGCCGAGCAGTGCTACTTCGCCGTGTGCCGTCGCCTGCACAACTCGCTCAAGGCCCGCCAGCGCTCGCACCGTCAGGTGCTGGACGAACTGAACGACAAGCTGGCCGACAAGTACATCTGCAACTTCTCGGTGTTCCAGAGCCTGCCGGACACCTGGGCCATCGGCCAGGTGCTGCCGATCATCCCGTTGCACCGCCTGGACGAAGAGCCGCTGCGCCGTGCAGTGCTGCAGGACCTGACCTGCGACTCCGACGGCAAGATCAACCAGTACGTCGACGAGCAGAGCATCGAGACCAGCATGCCGGTGCACTCGCTCAAGGACGGTGAGGACTACCTGCTGGGCGTGTTCCTGGTCGGTGCCTACCAGGAAATTCTCGGTGACATGCACAACCTGTTCGGTGATACCGACTCGGTGAACATTTACCAGAACGCCGATGGCAGCGTGTTCCACGCCGGTATCGAGACCCACGACACCATCGAAGACATGTTGCGCTATGTGCACCTGTCGCCGGAGGAGTTGATGACCCACTACCGCGACAAGGTGGCCAGCGCCAAGATCAGCGCCCGAGAGCGTACCCAGTTCCTCGATGCACTGCGCCTGGGGCTGACCCGGTCTTCCTACCTGTCGTCGTGATTGTCACGGCCGCTCCTGCTACCCCTGTAGGAGCGGCCTTGCGTCGCGAATGAGGGCACAGCCCTCACCGGTGTCACATCAGGAAAAGGAACAAACGTACCCAGCTGCATGGGGCTGACTACCGTTGAACGCAATGTTCAAGGGATACCGACATGGACCGTCAAGGCAATCACCGTTTGCGCAAAGGCCGCCACTCGGAGCAGGGGAGGTTGTATCTATTAACAACGGTTACCCGCAATCGCGCTCCAATCTTCAAGAATCTTCCTTTCGCCCGAGCCGCCATTCACCAGTTGCGGCTGAGCGATCAGGAAGCGTGCTGTCGAACGCTAGCGTGGGTCTTGATGCCAGATCATCTGCACTGGCTGATCGAGCTAGGCCACGGAACGCTTGGCGAATTGATGTGCGCATTCAAATCTCGAAGCAGTTGCGCGCTTTATCGGGCCGGAGCTGATAGGCGCCGTATCTGGCAACCTGGCTTCCATGACCGAGCGTTACGGCGTGAGCAGGACATCAGGGCCGTTGCTCGATACATCATCGCCAACCCAATCCGTGCCGGACTGGTACAGCGTGCTGGCGAGTATTCTCACTGGGATTGTGTATGGCTGTGAGTGTGCAGGTGAGGGCTGCGCCCTCATTTCGCGACACAAGGCCGCTCCTACAGCGGTCGCCCGTAGAGCGGCCTTGCGTCGCGAAAGGGCTGCAAGGCAGCCCCAGCATCAGTGAATCCACAGTCCTTTTCGTTGCAGGCGCCAGCCCACCCATCCCAACGTCACCGCCCGCAACGCCATGAACCCGAGAAACGCCAACCACAGCCCGTGGTTGCCAAAGCCACTCATGGCCCACGCCAGCGGCAATGCAACCAGCACCGAAACCAGCATTGCATTGCGCATCTCCCGCGCCCGCGTGGCACCGATGAACAGGCCGTCCAGCAAGTAACTCCACACCGCTACCAATGGCAGTACCGCCAGGTACGGCAGGTACGGATAGGCGGCCGCGCGCACACTCTCGATATCGGTCTGCAGGTCGATGAACACATGCCCGGCCAGCAGGAACAGCCCGGCAAAACCCAGACTGGTAATCAATGACCATCCACAGGCCACCACCAGCGAGCGGCGCAGGGTGTCGCGATCGCGGGCGCCGATAGCATGGCCGCACAGGGCTTCCACGGCATGCGCCAGGCCGTCGAGGGCGTAGGCGGTGAGCAGCAGGCCGTTGAGCAGCAGTGCATTGGCCGCCACCGTGGCCTCGCCCAGTCGCGCGCCTTGCACGGTGATCAGCAGGAACACCAGCTGCAAGGCCAGGCTGCGCAGGAAGATATCGCGGTTGACCGATAGCAACGGCCGCCAGGCTTGCCAGCGCCTGAGTGCCGCCCAGGCGATATGCCCGGGGTAGGCGCGCAGGGCAGGGCGGGTCAGGGCCAGGCCAAGCAGTGCCGCCGCCCACTCGGCGATCACCGACGCCCGCGCCGACCCCAGCACACCCCAATCCAGGCCAAGAACGAACCATAGGTTGAGGCCGATGTTCAGCAGGTTGGTGGTCAGCAATATGGCAAGCGGTGCTCGGGCGTTCTGGGTGCCGAGGAACCAGCCGACCAGCGCGTAGCTGGCCAGCGCCGCCGGCAGGCCGAGCAGGCGGGTATGGAAGAAGGCCTCGGTCGATTGCTGCAAGGCTTGGCTCGGTTGCATCGCGTGCAGCGCCAGTTGGCTGAAGGGCAGGGCGAGCAGGCCGATGAGCAGGGCAAAGCCCACCGCCAGCAGCAGGCCTTGCACCAGGACCTGGCGCAGCGCAGCACCGTCGGCACGCCCCGCGGCCTGGGCAGCGAAGCCGGTGGAGCCCATGCGCAGGAAGCCCATCAGGCCGACCATGAAGGTGAACAGCGTGGCGCCCACCGCCACTGCGCCAAGCTGATGGGCGTGGGGCAGGTGACCGATGACCGTGCTGTCTACCAGGGCCACCAAGGGCACCGAGATGTTGGACAGAATCATCGGTGCGGCCAGGGCCCAGACTTTGCGGTGGGTGAGGCGGTGCTGCCAGTCGGTGGCAATTTGCGACATTTGAGTTCCTGGGAAAACAGGGCCGCATAGCGGCCCTTCTGGATCGATAGGCCGCATTCTAACGGCCAGCCACCTGCCGTTGCGCTATAGTTGCTGCCTTCACGCATACGCTGCCGATTAGAGTCCCCACTCCATGTTCAACAAAGGATTGTTGCTGGCCTGCGCGCTGGCCCTGCTCAGTGCCTGTGATTCCTCCACGCCAGACAAACCTGCCGCCACCGAAAAACCGGCGGCAAGCACCCCGGCCGAATCTGCTGCGCCCAAGCGCCAGGACCCTGCCGAACTCGCCAAACGCTACGAAGGCCGTGAGCTCAGCGTACTGGATGTCTCGGAAGTGCAGCTCGACGGCGCCAGTGCCCTCTCGGTCAGTTTTTCCGCACCGCTGGACGCAAAGCAGGACTTCGCTGCCAAGCTGCATCTGGTCGATACCGTCAAAGGCAAGGTCGACGGTGCCTGGGAGCTTGCCGACAACCAGATGGAACTGCGCCTGCGTCACCTCGAGCCGCAGCGCAAGCTTGTGTTGACCGTCGACAAGGGCCTGCTGGCTGTCAACGGCAAGCAGCTGGAAAGCGAGTCGGTGACCCGTCTGGAAACCCGCGACATGCAGCCAACCATCGGCTTCGCCAGCCGTGGCTCGCTCCTGCCTACGCGGCTGGCCGAGGGCCTGCCGGTGATTGCCCTGAACGTCGACAAGGTCGATGTCGAGTTTTTCCGGGTCAAGCCGGACATGCTCTCGACCTTCCTGGTCAACTGGGGCCGCAACAGCAGCCTCTACTACTACCAGTCCAAGGAAACCCTGGCCCTGGCCGACCTGGTCTACAGCGGCCGGTTCGACCTCAACCCGGCGCGCAATACCCGTGAGACCGTGCTGCTGCCGATCGCCGGGATCAAGCCGCTGCAGGAGCCGGGCGTATACCTGGCAGTGATGCGCGCGTCAGGAACCTACGATTATTCGCAGCCGGCGACGCTGTTCACCCTCAGCGATATCGGCGTTTCGGCCCACCGCTATCGCGACCGTCTTGACGTGTTTGCCCAGGCCCTGGAGGGCGGCAAGGCGCTCAACCAGGTAAACCTCGAACTGCATGACGACAAGGGCAAGCTGCTGGCCCAGGCCAAGACCGATGGCCAAGGCCATGCCCAGCTGCCGCTCACGGCCAAGGCCGATACCCTGATCGCGACCCAGGGTGTGCATACCACACTGTTACGCCTGAACACTGCAGCGCTGGACCTGGCCGAATTCGACATCACCGGCCCGCAGTCAAACCCGCTGCAGTTTTTCATCTTTGGCCCGCGCGACCTGTATCGCCCGGGTGAGACGGTGCTGCTCAACGGCCTGTTGCGCGACCAGGATGGCAAGCCGGTAAAGGCCCAGCCGGTCAGTGTGGAGGTACGCCGCCCGGATGAGCAGGTCAGCCGCAAGTTTGTCTGGGAGGCCGATGCCAACGGCCTTTATCAGTACCAGTTGCAACTGGCTACAGAAGCGCCGACCGGTCGTTGGCAACTGCTGCTCGACCTTGGCGGGGGGCGCAAGCAGGTCTATGAGTTCCTCGTCGAAGACTTCCTTCCTGAACGCCTGGCGCTTGAACTGAAGGGCAGCAGCACACCGCTCTCGCCCGAAGAAACGGCGCAGGTCCAGGTCAATGGCCGGTACCTCTACGGTGCGCCGGCGGCGGGCAATCGCCTGAGCGGCCAGGCGTACGTGCGCCCCCTGCGCGAAGCGGTACCTGCTTTGCCGGGTTATCAGTTTGGTTCGGTCACCGAAACCGAGCTGAACCAAGACCTGGAGCTGGATGAAGTGACCCTCGATCAGGCTGGCAAGGCCGTGGTCGATATCGAAAGCCGCTGGGCCGAAGCGCGCTCGCCGCTGCAGTTGACCGTGCAGGCCAGCTTGCAGGAGTCCGGTGGCCGACCGATCACCCGTCGTCTCGAACAACCGATCTGGCCCGCCGACCGCCTGCCTGGCCTGCGTGGCGTGTTCGAGGGCGAGGAAACCGACAGCGACGGCCCGGTGGAATTCGAGTTCCTGGTGGCCGACCGAGACGGCAACAAGCTCGCTGCCAGCGACCTCAAGGTACGGCTGATCCGAGAGCGCCGCGATTACTACTGGAACTACTCGCAAAGTGACGGCTGGAGCTACAACTACAACGAAAAATTCCTCACTCAGAACGAGCAAAGCGTCAATGTAAAAGCGGGCTCTACTGCCAAGCTGACCTTCCAGGTCGAGTGGGGACCTTACCGCGTCGAGGTGGAAGACCCACAGACTGGCCTGGTGTCCAGCGAACGCTTCTGGGCGGGGTATCGCGCCCAGGACAATGCCGAAGGCGGCGCAGTGCGCCCCGACCAGGTCAAGCTGGCGCTGGACAAGCCGGCTTACGCTGATGGCGCTACTGCCAAGGTCACGGTAACCCCGCCAGCTGCCGGCAATGGCTACCTGATGATCGAATCCAGCGATGGCCCGCTGTGGTGGCAGGAGATCGACGTCCCCGCCGAAGGCAAGACCTTCGAGGTGCAGCTGGACAAGCAGTGGGCTCGCCACGACCTGTACATCAGTGCCCTGGTGATCCGCCCGGGTGAGCGCAAGGCCAATGCCACGCCCAAGCGTGCCGTCGGTGTGCTGCACCTGCCGCTCGGCCGCGCCGAGCGCAAACTGGCGGTCAGCCTGCAAGCACCGGAAAAGATGCGCCCCAAGCAACCCCTGACGGTCAGGATCAAGGCCACCAATGCCGATGGCAGTATTCCCAAACAGGCCCATGTGCTGTTGTCTGCTGTGGATGTGGGCATCCTCAACATCACCGACTTCAAGACCCCTGACCCATACGCCAGCCTGTTCGGCCGCAAGGCCTATGGCGCCGACCAGCTGGACATCTATGGCCAACTGATCGAAGCCGGTCAGGGGCGCCTGGCCAGCCTGGCCTTCGGCGGTGACGCAGCCATGGCCAAGGGTGGCAAGCGCCCCAACACCACGGTCACCATCGTTGCCCGGCAGAGTGTGCCGGTGACCCTGAACGAGCAGGGCGAGGGCGAGGCGAGCGTTGATATTCCCGACTTCAATGGCGAACTGCGGTTGATGGCCCAGGCCTGGACCGAGGACCACTTCGGCATGGCCGAGGGCAAGACCGTGGTGGCGGCCCCGCTGATTGCCGAACTCTCGGCGCCGCGCTTCCTTGCCGGTGGCGACCGCACCAGCCTGGCGCTGGACCTGGCCAACCTTTCCGGCCTGGCCCAGCAGCTGACTGTCGATATCAGCACCGAGGGGCAGGTGAGCCTGGCAATGAGCGCCCAGCAGCGTGTTGCCCTGGCCGAGGGCCAGCGCACCACCCTGATGATCCCGGTGCAGGCGCAGGGTGGCTTGGGCCAGGGCAAGGTGCATGTACGGGTCAATGGCCTGCAGTTGCCGGGCGAGCCGCTGAACACCTTCGAGCGTGAATGGACGCTGGGCGTACGCCCCGCGTACCCGGCGGTGCTCAAGCATTACCGCGTGGCTCTCAAGGACCAGCCCTGGACGCTGCCTGAAGCCGACCTCGCAGCATTCGAACCGGCCGGGCTGGAAGCCAGCCTGGCGCTGTCGAGCCGCCCGCCACTTAACCTGGCCGAGCAGATCCGTGCCCTCGAAGCCTACCCCTACGGTTGCCTGGAACAGACCACCAGCGGCCTGTACCCCTCGCTGTACGCCGATGCGCAGAGCCTCAAGCGCCTGGGGATCAAGGGCGAGCCGGCCGAGGTGCGCAAGCGCAAGATCGAAATGGGCATCGAGCATCTGCTGGGAATGCAGCGCTACAACGGCAGCTTCGGCCTGTGGAGTTCTGACAGCGAGGAGGAGTACTGGCTGACCGCCTATGTCACCGACTTCCTGCTCAGGGCCCGTGACCAAGGCTACGGTGTGCCGGCCGAGGCGCTGAAGAAAGCCAATGAACGCCTGCTGCGCTACTTGCAGGAGCGTAACCTGATCGAGGTCGACTACAGCGAGAACGCCGAACACACCCGCTTTGCCGTGCAGGCCTACGCTGCGCTGGTACTTTCGCGCAGCCAGCAGGCTCCGCTGGGTGCCTTGCGCAGCCTGTTCGAACGGCGCGCCGATGCGCGCTCCGGCCTGCCGCTGGTACAACTGGCGGTGGCGCTGGACAAGATGGGCGACAAGCCGCGTTCGCAGGAGGCATTGCAAGCAGGCCTGGGTATCAGCCGCAGCAAAGGCTGGATGGCCGATTACGGCAGCAGCCTGCGTGACCAGGCATTGATCCTGGCGTTGCTGCAGGAGAGTGATCTGGCCAGCAACCAGGTCGATCAGCGGTTGTTCGCGCTGTCTGATGAGCTGGCCGCCAACCGTTGGCTGTCGACGCAGGAGCGTAATGCGCTGTACCTGGCCGGGCGTGGCTTGCTCGATAAGCCTGAGAGCCCGTGGAAGGCGCGCCTGGACAGTGCCGGTGAGGTGCGGGAGTTCAGCAATGGCGACGCTGGCATGAAGCTCGAAGGCCCACTGTTGGCCTCGCCGCTGAGTGTGCAGAACGAAGGTAGTGAAACTGTCTACCAGCAACTGACCCTCTCGGGCTATCCACGTCAGGCGCCTGCCGCAGGCGGCAACGGCATGGAGATCCGCCGTGAATACCTGGGCATGAACGGCCAGGTACTGGACCTGCACAACGTGCGCAGCGGCGACCTGGTGCTGGTGCATCTGGCGCTCAAGGCCACGGAGCGGGTTCCGGATGCGCTGGTGGTCGACCTGTTGCCGGCGGGCCTGGAGCTGGAGAACCAGAACCTGGCGCAGAGCGCTGCCAGCCTGAACAATGCCAGCAGCGCAGTGAAGCAGTGGCGTGAGTCGATGCAAAACGCCAGCGTGGTGCATCAGGAATACCGTGATGACCGGTATGTGGCGGCGCTCAAGCTCGACGGCTATGGCACCACTCACCTGTTGTATCTGGCGCGAGCGGTGACCCCGGGCACCTACCGTATACCGCCGCCGCAAGTGGAGTCGATGTACCGGCCGAACCTGCAGGCGGTGGGCGATGGGCAGGGTGAGATGACGGTCAAATCAAGGTAGGGCATGCTGCTCTTTTGTAGGAGCGGCCTTGCGTCGCGAAAGGGCCTCATAGAGGCCCCAGACCAGCAACTCTGGTGAACAAGAAGTATCGTGTGTGCCGTTTTTGCGGCCGCTGCGCGCCCGATCGCGACGCAAGGCCGCTCCTACAATTGACGGTGCACGCTCAATGGATCACCCAGCTCATCACCCACAACCCCAGCACCAGCCAGATGATCCCGAGGATGATCGAGGCGCGCATGAAGGCGCGGATTGCCGAGTACAGCAGCAGCAGGCCGACGATCAGGGCAAGGATGCTGACCAGTGAGGTGTCCATGCCCAGTGTGCGCGCAAGGCCATCAATGAAGTTGCCCCCGGCGTTGGCCAGCAGGTTGAACAGGCCGCCCAAGGCGTCGACGATGAAGCGGATCAACGAACCCAGTGCCTGGCCAAGCCACTCGAAAAAACCTTCTACATGCATAGTTGCTTCCTGATGTACGAATCGGCGAGGTTGCCGTCCCCAAGCCTTTGGCCATTACCTGGCCCGGTCGGTTCCCGATGCCTAGCTTAGCGCGACCGCGCACCCGAGCGGCAAGGATCCTGCGCGCCAGCGTGGTGGCGCTGGTGGGCATCGCCGGCCTGTTGTGGCTGGCTGACCGTATCTGGCCATTGCCCATGCCGGCAGATGATCTGGCGCGGGTCGTGCTGGCCGAAGACGGCACGCCCTTGTGGCGCTTCGCCGATGCCGAGGGCGTGTGGCGCTACCCGGTCAGCCCCAAAGAGGTTTCGCCTTTGTACCTGCAGGCGCTGCTGACCTATGAGGACCGCTGGTTCTACCACCACCCAGGGGTCAACCCGCTGGCGCTGGTGCGCGCGGCATGGCTGAACGTGCGCGGCGGGCGGGTTGTTTCAGGTGGCAGCACGCTGTCGATGCAGGTTGCGCGTTTACTCGACCCGCACGAACGCACGCTGGCAGGCAAGCTGCGGCAACTGTGGCGTACGGCGCAGCTGGAATGGCACCTGTCCAAGCACGAGATTCTGCAGATCTACCTCAATCGCGCACCCTTCGGTGGCACCTTGCAGGGCGTGGCGGCGGCCAGTTGGGCCTACCTCGGCAAATCGCCGATGCACCTCACGCCTGCCGAAGCGGCGCTGCTGGCAGTGCTGCCCCAGGCACCCAGCCGGTTGCGCCCGGACCGTCACCCCGCACGCGCCCAGCGTGCGCGGGACAAGGTGCTGCAGCGCCTGGACGAGTATCAGGTGTGGCCTGCCTGGCAGATCAAGGAAGCTGCCGAAGAGCCGTTATTGCTGGCCCCACGTAAGGAGCCAGCCTTGGCACCGCTGCTGGCGCGCCGCCTGAACACTCCCGGCAGCCCGCCGTTGATCCGCACCACGCTCGATGCCTCGTTGCAGCGGCGCCTCGAGGATCTGCTGCTGGGCTGGCGTGCCCGCTTGCCGGAACGTACCTCCGCGGCCGTGCTGGTGGTGGATGCGCAGAGCATGGCCGTGCGTGCCTACCTGGGTTCGATCGAACTTGCCGATGAGCGCCGTTTCGGCCACGTCGACATGGTCCACTCGCTGCGTTCACCGGGCTCGACCCTCAAGCCGTTTCTCTATGGCATGGCCCTGGACGACGGCCTGATCCATTCCGAATCGCTGCTGCAGGATGTACCGCGCCGCTATGGCGATTACCGGCCTGGCAACTTCTCGATGGGTTTCAGCGGCCCGGTCTCGGCCAGTTCGGCGCTGGCCTTGTCGCTCAACCTGCCGGCGGTGCAGTTGCTCGAAGCGTATGGGCCCAAGCGCTTTGCTGCGCAACTGCGCATGGCCGGCATGCCGCTGGCGCTGCCGCCATTGGCCGAGCCTAATCTGTCGTTGATCCTCGGTGGCGCAGGCAGCCGCCTGGAGGAGCTGGTGGGTGGTTATGCGGCATTGGCCCGTGGCGGCAACAGTGCGCGGGTGCGTCTGCAACCGCAGGATCCGCTGCTGGAGCGGCGTCTGCTGTCACCGGGGGCGGCGTGGATCATCCGCCGTATTCTCAGCGGCCAGGCGCGGCCGGACCGTGACCCGCACGCGCAGTTGGTGCAACGCCCGCAGTTGGCCTGGAAAACGGGTACCAGCTATGGCTTTCGTGATGCCTGGTCGATCGGCGTCGGGCCGCGTTATCTGATTGGCGTGTGGATTGGCCGGCCCGACGGCACCCCAGTGCCCGGCCAGTTCGGCCTGGCTTCGGCGGCGCCGCTGATGCTGCAGATTCACGACCTGCTGACCAACCGTGACAGCCAGCGGGGCCTTGGCGTGCCGGTCGAACAGGTGCCCGCCAGCATTGGCGTGGCCGCGATCTGCTGGCCGCTGGGCCAGCCCATGAACCGGCAAGACACCAACTGCAGGCGCCAGCGCTTTGCCTGGACACTCGACGGCACCACCCCGCCGACCCTGCAGGCAGCCGATCAACCGCTTGGGCTGGGTTTGCGTGAGCAGGTCTGGGTCAACGCGCAGGGGCTGCGGGTGGATGGCTCGTGCCCAGGTGCCCACGCGCGTGATGTCGCCCTTTGGCCGGCCCCGCTCGAGCCTTGGC
>NZ_MOMO01000169.1:0-6708 GCF_009933855.1 Pseudomonas sp. SG-MS2
GCCCCGCCGCCGCCCGCCGTGCTGACCCCCGCTGCCTGGCAACGCATTGACCAGGAACTGATCGATGCATCGGTAGGCGCCGCAGGCTCGGCCAACGACTATGCGCGGCGCTCGATGCGGGTATGGAAAGAACAGGTACAGCAACGTACCGAAAGCGACTTCATTCCCTGGTTCACCGGTTACTGGACCCAGCAATGGCTGACCCTCAAGGTCGCCTGGTACAAGCTCAACAGCGGTGAGGGCCGCGAGCCTGCGGAAAAACGCCTGGCCCTGTACCTGCAGGAGCAGTACCAGAACCGGGTGATCGAGCCGGTGGCCGAGCAGATCAACCCCGAAGTCATCCGCGACCGCGCCTGCGAGTTGTACCTGCAACTCTTTGGCCAGCAACTGCCGGCCATCATCCAGCGCTACAACGCCCCACCCGATCAGCTCAGCCAGCGCCTGAACCGGGTCCCGGCCATTGCCCTGGGGCCGCCGCCGGCGCGCAACGCCAGCCTCTATCAATTGCTCAAGGCCAAGCCACTCGACCAGCAACCCGCCTGGCTCGCCCTGCGCGACCACCTGCACCGGCAAGCGGCCAAGGGCCCGGGGCAGACCGACGTAGGCCTGTCGTCGGTGGCCACCCGCGCCAGCGAAAAGCTTGGCGCCACCCTGGCCCCTCGCGGCATTGCCAGTGCCGTGGCCAGTGCGGTGGGCAAGGTGGCCGGGGCGATGATCTCGGTGGCGGCAGCCGGCTACGGCATGATCACCCACGATCGCGATCACCCGGAGATGGTCGAGCAATTGCGGGTGATCCTCAACGTGGCGCTCAATCAGGAATGGCAGGAGTTGATGGAGAACCGCCAGAGCGGCGCCATGGCGGGGGTGTACTACCTGTCGGGGCAGGTCGAGGACAGTTTGCTGGCCAGTGCGCCGCGGCCAGTGGACCCGGCCGTGCAACCGGAACAACCTGCGCGGCAGGAGCCCTTGTTGATCCGCCTGCCGCCATAGCGGTACCGACACCCTCAGGCGGTAGCCATGGCCGATGCCGGCAGACCGAAGATGCGGTCGAACGCCCAGTTGTAGGCAAACGTGTAGCACGGCACCAGGATGATAAAGGCAAGGTCCACCAGGAACGCCTCGACCAGGCTCATGCCCAGCCACCAGGCAATCAGCGGGATCAGGTACACCACCAGGGTCAGCTGGAAACCGACGGCATGCACCACCCGCCGTGCCACGCTGCGGCCGCGCTTGGCCTGGCGGCTCTCCCAATACTCGAACAGGCTGTTGTAAATCAGGTTCCAGAGCATGGCGATGGTGGTGATCATCACCGCCAGCGGCCCGGTATGCGAAGCCTGGGTATCGGACAAGTAAGCCAGCCCCAGCGTCGACATGCACAAGCCGATCAGCTCGTAGAAAGTCACGTAGACCAGTTTGCGTTTCAGTCCTTGCACCGGTTTTACCTCATGTGGAATCAAGCGAAGGGCGCGAGAATGATTCAAATTTATTGACAGAAAAAGTCGGTAGCTTTCAGATTGACTGACAGGAGGCCGACATGAACTTTTCCAGTGACAATATCCAGCTGTTCCTCGCCGTGCTCGACCGGGGTTCGTTTTCCGCTGCGGCGCGCACCCTTGGCCGGGTACCTTCTGCCGTCAGCATGGCCATCGGCAACCTTGAAGCCGAACTGGGCTACCCCCTGTTCGAGCGTGGCCCGCGCGAGGTTCACCCCACCGCCCAGGCGGTGGCGCTAGAGCCACACGCCAGGCTGATCGCCGAGCAACTGGGGCTATTGCAGGTGCACGCACTGGAGTTGTCGCAAGGGCTGGAAAGCAGCCTGACCCTCGCCGTGGTCCCGGACATCGATCAGCGCCCGCTGTTTACTGCCATCGCCAGCCTGGGCGAGCGCTACCCGCTGCTGGACATCCAACTGCTCAGTGCCCCGCAGGAAGACGCATTGCAGTTGCTCGACAGCGGCCGTGCCGACCTGTGCCTGGCCTTCGCCGGCCTGCACGTCGATGCCCGCCGGGGGTTCCAGCACATTGGTACGCAATCGCTGGTTGCTACCCTGTCACCGGCGCACCCGGCACTGCGCGACGGGCGCATCCGCTACCTGGAAGACCTGATCAACGTGCGCCAGATCCTGGTGCGCAGCCGCGACCTGCCGCTGGCCGACCCGCGCGCGCTGATCGGCGCCACGCACTGGTCCACCGACAGTTTCGACTTCGCCGTGCAAATGGTCGAAGCAGGCCTTGGCTGGGGCGATTTGCCCTTGGCCAGGGTGGCGCCACTGATCGCTGCCGGGCGCCTGGTACGTCTGCGTTTTGGCAATACCCGCAACGAACTTCAGTTGCCGATTCATGCCTTCTGGCGCAGGCAGCAACCGCTGCGCCAAGCGGCGCGTCTGCTGATCGAACAGCTAGCCAACTGCTAGCGCACCGTCCGTCGAAATCGCCTCAGCCTGATGACGTAAGTGCTTCAATTTTTTATGAGATTTGCCGATACCAGAGTGGACAGGCCCATCGCGCCACAAGCGCGCAGTGCCCTTCCCTCCATGGCTCAAGGTCTCGAAACATGAACCTGAAATTTCGCCACAAGATCCTCCTCAGCGCGTGCGGCGTCGTGGTACTGGCCTTTGCCCTGTTCACGCTCTACAACGACTACCTGCAACGCAACATCATCGCCCAGAACATCGAATCGTCGGTGCAGCAGTCCGGTGCGCTGACTGCCAGCAGCGTGCAGAACTGGATGAGCGGGCGCATCCTGGTGCTGGAGAACCTGGCCCAGGACATTGCTGAACAAGGGACGGGCGATACCCTGGCCGGGCTGATCGAGCAGCCTTCTTACACAACAAACTTCCTCTTCACCTACCTGGGCCAGGCCAATGGTGTGTTCACCCAGCGCCCCAATGCCCAGATGCCGGCCGGTTACGACCCACGCCAGCGCCCCTGGTATGGCGCCGCCGCAAGCGCCGGGCAGACCGTCCTAACAGCCCCTTACCAGGGCGCCGTCGGTGGCCTGATGGTGACCATCGCCACGCCGGTCAAGCGTGACGGCGAAATGCTCGGAGTGGTCGGCGGCGACCTGACCCTCGATACCTTGGTGCAGATCATCAACTCGGTCGACTTCGGCGGCATCGGCCACGCCTTCCTCGCCGACAGCAGCGGCCAAGTGATCGTCAGCCCCGACAAAGACCAGGTGATGAAGAACCTCAAGGACATCTACCCAGGCGCTGGCTTGCGCGTGGAGCCCGGCATGCAGGATGTCACCCTCGATGGCCAACAGCGGTTGATCTCCTTTGCCCCGGTGGCCGGCTTGCCGTCTGCCCAGTGGTATATCGGCCTGTCGATCGACAAGGACAAGGCCTACGCCGCATTGGGCCAGTTCCGCACCTCGGCGATCATCGCCATGGTCATTGCCGTGGCGGCCATCGCCGGGCTGCTGGGCTTGCTGATCCCGGTGCTGATGCGCCCGCTGACCACCATGGGCCGCGCCATGCGCGACATCGCCGAAGGTGAAGGCGACCTGACCCGCCGCCTTGCCGTGCAGCGCAAGGACGAGTTCGGCGAGCTCGCCACCTCGTTCAACCACTTTGTAGAACGCATTCACACCTCGATCAGCGAAGTGTCGTCGGCCACGCGGCTGGTGCACGACCTGTCGGAAAAGGTGGTCAACGCCTCCAATGCCTCGATCATCGGTTCCGAAGAGCAGAGCATGCGCACCAACAGTGTCGCTGCGGCCATCAACCAGCTGGGTGCCGCCACTCAGGAAATCGCACGCAACGCTGCCGACGCTTCGCAGCACGCCAGCGGCGCCAGCGAGCAGGCCAATGGCGGGCGCGAAGTGGTGGAAGAAGCGATCAACGCCATGACCGCCCTGTCGCAGCGCATCAGCGAATCCTGCGAACAGATCGAAACGCTCAATGCCAGCACCGACGAAATCGGCAAGATCCTCGACGTGATCAAGGGCATCTCCCAGCAGACCAACCTGCTGGCGCTCAACGCCGCGATCGAAGCGGCCCGTGCTGGTGAAGCCGGGCGCGGGTTTGCCGTGGTCGCCGACGAGGTTCGCAACCTGGCGCACCGCACCCAGGAATCGGCGGAAGAGATCCACCGCATGATCACCAGCCTGCAGGTCGGCTCGCGTGAGGCGGTGCACACCATGAACACCAGCCAGGTGTCCAGCGAACAGACCGTGCAGGTCGCCAACCAGGCCGGTGTTCGCCTGGCCAGCGTGACCCAGCGCATCGGCGAGATCGACGGCATGAACCAGTCGGTGGCCACCGCTACCGAAGAGCAGACCGCAGTGGTCGAGAGCCTTAACCTGGACATCACCCAGATCAATGCGCTCAACCAGCAAGGGGTAGAGAACCTCAACCAGACACTGCAGCATTGCGATGCGCTGGCGCAGCAGGCCGGGCGTTTGAAGCAACTGGTGGGCAGCTTCCGCATCTGAGGGGATGTGCCGGCACGCTCGCCTTCTGCAGGGGATGAGCGTGCCGGCGCTGAAGCTCAGGCAGTTATAACCTAATAACGAACAAGTCTATTTGGCTATATAAACTACCTATATGCTGGCACCCATCCGATCACGGGCAAAGCTGGGCAGTCGAGTAGCGTATGGATGTAGGTTCTTTCGGTTTCACCATAGCCGGGCTGGTTGTGGGGTTCATCGTCGGCATGACCGGCGTCGGTGGCGGTTCGCTGATGACGCCGATCCTGCTGTGGTTTGGCATCAGCCCAGCCACCGCGGTCGGCACCGACCTGCTCTACGCCGCCATCACCAAGGCCAGTGGCGTGTGGGTGCACAGCCGCAACAAGAACATCGACTGGAGAATCACCGGCCTGCTCAGCCTGGGCAGCGTCCCGGCAGCAGCGCTGACCCTGTGGTTCCTGAGCACCCTGCACACCGACACCTCGGCGCTCAATGGCATCATCAAGCAGGGCCTGGCGGTGGTATTGATCCTCACTGCGCTGGCAATCCTGTTCAAGTCGCGGCTGCAAGCGTTCGCCAACCGCCATGCCGGTGACCATTACCAACTCAGCGACCGTAGCCTAAACATCCTTACCGTCCTCACCGGCGTGGTGCTGGGTGTCATGGTCACCCTCACCTCGATCGGTGCCGGCGCCCTGGGCACCGTGGCGCTGTTTTTGCTTTACCCGTTCTTGGTCACCCGGCGCCTGGTGGGCACCGAGATCGCCCACGCGGTGCCGTTGACCCTGGTCGCAGGCCTGGGCCACGCCGGCATGGGCAACATGGACTGGTCGCTGCTGGGCTACCTGCTGCTCGGCTCGTTGCCCGGCATCTACCTGGGCAGCCACCTCACCGGGCGGATCTCCGACCGCGTGCTGCGGCCCTGCCTGGCGGGGATGCTGTTGCTGATCGGGTACAAGCTGGCGTTTTGAGGGAAGGATTTGGCGTGAGACGGGTTGGCCGGCCCTCGCGCCATCACAAGCCACACCTCACCCGAGCCGCAAGCGCCATCGCCCGGTAAAGCTCAGTTGCACACGCGACAAAGGCAGCACATCAATCTGCCGATGGGCAGCCAGGGGGCAGCCAAGCACCTGCACCAGCACCGCGCGAATCACCATGGGATGGGTCACCGCCACCCACTCGCCCGGTTTATCGAATGCCGCCAGCCACCCCGCCATGCGCTGGCACAGCTCGGCAAACGACTCACCACCATGCGGCGCACTGTGCGGGTCGTCCAGCCACAACGCCAGCGCCTGCGGTTGCTCAGCCTGCAATTGTTTCAATGCCAGCCCGTGCCAGCACCCCAGGTCGCAATCGGCCAACGCTGGCTCGACCTGCACCGGCATCGAAAAACCTGCCGCCGTTGCCCTCGCACGCTGCTCCGGCGCGGTCAGCATGCGCGTTTCAGGCGCCACGGCGAACGGCTGGGCGTGCAGCGGCAAGATGCTGTCGTCAGGGCGGTGCAAGCGCCCGGTCTTCTGGGCCGTTGTCAGGGCATGACAGATCAAGGTCAGGTGTACGGCTTTCACCAGGCGGCTTCTTCGCAGGGGACGGCCGACTGGTTTAGCACGCCGAGGTTATTTTTTCCGCAACAATGTCGCAGCCCTGGAGGAACACTGCGTTACGATGGCCAGTCCAAATTAGGCGAAATGCCACTAGAGCCGACCCGAATGCCAGCCAGCTCCTCCTCTCCCAGCCCGTTGCTGCTAGCCCTGCGCGAGGGCACACGCGACTGCCACAAGTCGCTCGAAGCCCGCCTGCCGTTCTTTCAAGCGCACTTCGATGCCGCTGCCTACAGCCGGCTACTGCAAGCCTATTACGGGTTCCACGCCCCTCTCGAAGCGCGGCTGGGCGATTATCAGGAACCCGTGAGGGCCAAGACACCGGCTCTCACCCTGGACCTGCAAGCCTTGCACCTGAGCGCCGCCGACATCGATGCCCTGCCCCTGTGCCAGGCGCTGCCTGCCATCAACGATGAGGCAAGCGCGCTGGGTGTGATGTACGTAATGGAAGGCTCGACCCTGGGTGGCCAGGTACTCAAAAAGGCAATGTCCGAACGCCTGGGTCTCGACCCGGCCAGCGGCACAGGTTTTTTCGATGTATACGGTGCGCGGACCGGCAACTACTGGCGCAGCTTCCTCGACCGCCTTGGCCAGGCCTCGACAGCACCTGCAGCGCAGGCCGCCACCGTGCAGGCGGCCATCGAAACATTCCAGAGCTTCGAGCGCTGGCTTGGGCAACGCAACGTGCTGAACCAAA
>NZ_MOMO01000170.1:0-12606 GCF_009933855.1 Pseudomonas sp. SG-MS2
CTAAACGGCGAACTTAATGGCAAGAGCCATGATGAGTTACACCACTTCCTGGGACACGATCCCGCTTTGAGGAATCAGGCGAGGCGATGGCTGGCGAGACGTTGGGGGCATACCCTCAGTCGGATCGTCACCGGTGCTTGGGAAATCGCCTTAAGCTACGTCACTCACCCGCAGGTGACGAGGTGGTTATGCAAAGCTCATTGTTCGACCCTGAGCAGAACTCTTTCGATGGCAAGAAGCTGCCTGATCAATCGAGAATGCCGCTCAATCTGGGTGAGCGCACGGTACATTCGGTTGTAGACCGAGATCTCTGTAATGAATGGGGATCCTTGATTGTGACGGGCTACAGCGGTCTGGAGCAGCTTATTCAGCTCATCACCGGGCGTGGAGTAGGGAGGACGCCAATGCGCATCATCCTTGGCTCAGACCCCGTCACCGTTGAAAATCCCAAGATCAATCTCAGACGCTACGACTTTTCAGAGGAAATGCGAGAGTACTGGCTCAAGCGCGGAATCTCGCTAGCGCTGTGCGGCCAAGTACTGCACTGCATCGAGCTGATTCGCGCTGGACACGTCCGAATTCGTTACCCGACAGGGTACAGACGGTTACATGCCAAAATGTATTGCTCCGCAGGAGCAGTGACGCTTGGGTCCAGCAACTATACCGGACCAGGATTACATACCCAGCATGAGGCGAACGTGCGCTTCACCTCTGGGGAAAGAGCGCGCTTTGTTGAAACCAGCCTCCTAGCTGAGTGCTTTTGGAGCCTGGGGAAAAATGCTGAAGAGGCTTTCATTGAGCTGCTGGAGCAGCTTCTCAAGTTCGTCACCTGGCAAGAGGCTTTGGCAAGGGCTTGCGGTGAGCTGCTCGAAAGCGATTGGGCCAAGTCCTATCTGGATTCGTTATTCGAGGCCGATCCGGTAAATCTTTGGCCATCGCAACGCCAAGGCATTGCACAGGCGCTCTATCTGCTGGACACAGTGGGCGCAGTACTGGTGGCCGACGCAACTGGCTCTGGGAAGACACGAATGGGCGCTCACCTGATCCGCACCATACATGATCGAAATTGGTCACTAGCCAGAGCGCGCAAAGGCTCGATGCTGCTCATCTGCCCACCGCTTGTGAGAAAGAATTGGGAGTGGGAAACAGCGAAATGCGGGTACAACATTGCCATAACGTCCCATGGGTTGTTGAGCAGGCTGAACCCGGAAGACGAATCCAGCTTAGCGATTCACCTGTGCTCAGCCCAAATCTTGGCTGTTGACGAAGCGCACAACTTCCTCAACCAGGGGTCCAGACGAACGAGAACATTGAAATTCAATTTGGCTGACCAAGTGGTGCTCTTCACTGCTACGCCGATCAATCGCTCGATAGCAGATCTGCTTCGACTCATTGATATTCTTGGCGCTGATAATTTTGACGATGACGTCCTTGCTGTCTTCGAGCGTTTGACTGGCTTTGGTCATGGTGGTGCTGAAACTCGCGACGATGACATACCGCAGCTTCAAGCTGGAATTGGTAGTTTCGTCGTTCGCCGGACCAAGGCGCAGTTCAATGCGATGGTCGACGTAGATCCCGAAGCCTATCGGCTTCCCGGCGGGCGGGTATGCCGGTATCCGAACCAGCTTTCGGAGTGTTATTCCCTCGACGAGCAGAATCAGGACAAGAGGTTGGCAAGGGAAATTCGGGCGTTGGCCCTCCAATTCAAAGGGATGTCACGCTTTCAGACCGCTTTGGCACTACCAGATTTTTTCAAAGAGAACGGAGTCACACCGGAACGCTACCTAAGGTTTCGTTTGAAAGCAGCGCGCTCACTAGCCTTGTACCAGGTGATGTCCAGTCTTCGGTCCTCTCGGTTGGCCTTGTACCGGCACATTGAAGGCGAGGGAGCCGCTTGGAGTCGAATGGGATTAAGCAGTGAGGAAATGAAGGGGGACCACCAAACCGGCAACATGCTGGAGCGGACAGCGATGCTGGCGGGCAAGATTCCCGAAAATCATTTAGGAGTCGAGCTACCCCGTTGGCTTTCAGACCCTGTCGAGCATCGCCGAGCTTGTGAAGATGAGTGCCTTCTCTACACCGCTATTCTTGAGAGCCTAGAGCGTATGAGTGGTCATCGAGAGAAACGGAAGGTGCAGTTTCTGATCGAGCTTCTGGACCGCCACAATCATATTCTTGCCTTTGATCACTACCCGATAACACTGCGCTATTTTCAGCATCTTTTGGACCAAAAGCGGTCAGATCGCCGGCCGTTCAGCGTGCTGCTAGGTATCGGGGGTAATCGCCGCAGTCATGAGCATATCCAGTCTTTGCTGAATCCCAACGCCAAGTCTGAAGGCAAGCTGATCGTCTTGTGCAGCGAGGCCTTGTCAGAATCGGTCAACCTTCAGCGAGCCTCCACGCTTGTTCACCTGGATATGCCGAGCGTGGTGCGTATCGCCGAGCAGAGAGTAGGGCGGATTGATCGCATGGATTCCTGCCATGCTGAGATTGAATGCTGGTGGCCCAAGGACAGTCGAGAGTTCGCACTCAGATCAGACGAAACGTTTGTTCAACGAATCTTCCAGGTGGAAAGCTTGATTGGCGGAAATTTACAGCTTCCAGATGACATCTGCGGAAACCATGATTCACAGATCGTGACCTGGGAGCATTTTGACAAACTGATGCGGGAACGCGCTGCTCGCAACTGGGATGGAATTGAAGATGCATTCGCGCCAATACGAGGTTTGGCCTCAGGTCCCGAAGCGTTGATCAGCACTGATGTGTATGAGCTTTATCGAAACGAAACTAACAAGGTCATGTCGCGCGTGAGCGTTGTCCCATCCAGTGAACCTTGGGTGTTTATCTGCTTGGCTGGTGAAAATGCGCGCGCACCACGGTGGATTTTCCTGTCCGGCGCTGATGACCAGCCGGTCATCAATCTCCGCGAGATTGCAACGGAGCTAAGGGCGCGGTTATCAGACCATTTGCAGAACCTCAGCCCGACAAGGGCTGCGATGGGCATGCTGCAATCGTTTCTGGCCAGGCTGGGTGAGATGGAGAAAATGCTACTACCCAGGCGGAAGCAGCGCGCAATCGCTCAGTTCGAATGGGCGATAAAGCTATGGTCGAGTAGTCCTGGCTGGATCGGCTCAGAGGAACAGGCCGAACAAGTTAAGCAACTGCTGGACCTTTTTAGTAGAGGAGGGGAAGAACTGACCCCTGACTGGGGGCAATTGGCCGGCCTTTGGTTGGAGCTGGTGAAACCCCGGAGTGCCGAACTTTCACTGAAGAAAGGAAGGCGAGCATCGATGACTCGATTACGTGACTTGGAGCCATCGCTAAGGTCAACCCCGATCGATCTTGATGTGATTCTGAAGAAAATCCAAGGCGTGGAGCTTCGACGGCGCTGGGAGGAGCGGATCGTTGCTTGCATTCTTGGTTATGGGGGATCTGAGGAGTGACAGATCAGTACCCAGTCCTGGCATTTTTTGGTGTTCCGGTTTTAGTGTGATTTAGGTAAGCGGCCTTTATGACGCATCACGTCTGAGAGCCCCGCGTTGCGCGTGATGGCCAGTTTCGCGGGGGGGCGGGCGAGCGTCTGATGATTGAGACACTGACATCGCTGGTAACCTAGTTGCATCGGTCGGACGTATCCATCTACCTAAGTTCCACGAGGCAGGGTCATCAACAGGAGGCTCGCCATCTCAGCAATTTTCAGTACTTGAGAGAGTCTGACAGGGTACGACTAGACAGCCGCACAGGGCAGGCCCCGTGCAGCTAATGAGTCCAAGGCTACGGGGCAAGCGTGCCGATGTCGCAGATGTGCCAACCCGGCGAGTGCGTTGCTCAAGCTAGATCAGCGACGTTTTTAAGGGTAATTCCACTCCAACAGAGATCACTTCGGTGAACGACGACAGATCGGGTCGAGTCATTATGCGCGACCGACCGCTTTCGACCCATTGCGGACACTGAGGCCCTACGCTGAAGTCTAGACAGTTTGTCGTCCTCTAAACGCTCAACCTAGTTATCAGCGTCCACTGTCGAGCCTAGGAGTTTCTCGGCAAGTCAGCTATCTGTCGTCGCGCTCACTTGCCCCCAAGGTTCGCCCGAGCCCATTGCTCAGCGGTGGTTACTGGAATCGACTGCTGTTCGTTGAAGGTTCCCGATTTAGGCCATGCCACACCTCTGCCCTGTGCGAACACAGCACGGTACTTTTTGATGTGATGGGTAGGGTCTTTTCTCAACTCATCCATCAGGAACGGAACAGTCCACACGTTAGTTTTGAACGGACGACCCAGCGCATGCTCGAGGATGTTCGCGACTTGTCCATACGACACCGTGTCGCCTGAGAGATAGACAATCTCGTTGCGGAAGCGAGGTTCGAAGAAGACGATTTCCGCCGTGAGAGCGCCGATGTCGTCTGGTGTAGTGAGCGTCACGCTGTTCTCAAGACTGCCGAGAGCGTTAACGGTGTCATTGTCGAAGTCGACGACCTCAAATACGGGCTCGAAAAGGAAGCTGGTGAACATGCCCGTCGAGATAATGACCCATTCAGTTTTGTCTTGCGCACGAAGCGCCTCGCGTACATCGAGTTGAGAATCGAAAAGATCTTGGGGGCTGCCCCGACCGATCACTTCGAAATCCACGCCAAACTGCCACGGGAAGTAACGCTTCACCCCCGACCTTAGCGCTGCTGTTGCCAGTTTCATTGGGGTTTCTCGACCCGCGACCATGCCGGCACAGCCTATGACGGTATCGAACCGGGCGAACACTTCAGCTAACTGTTCAATTGAATCGTTCACCAGGTCCGCTGCGACCATCTGAATGCCCAGCCCGCGAAGCTCATCGATTTCGGCCTTTTTCTCCGGTATCTGGGTGTTGATGGTCGACTCCCGGAGAAGAACGCTGATTTGGGAACCGGCTGCGCGTTTTGCCACTCGCACGAGATTGCGCAAAACCGGGAGACCAAGTTCCCCGGCGCCGAGAACAAGAATGGATTGAGGGGAAAGTGGGGTTGCTTCGGTCATGATTCCTCCTGAGGCGTGATGCCTATAACATGAGCAAATGCTGGCATGATCAGGCAGTACTCGTAAGAAGGCACACGCGTGATACCTAGGAGGAATAAATGACCAATCAGGACGCTCTGAGCCAGGCAGAAGCCATCTGCCAAACGCTCCGAGAAGATGATGATGGCGTCAGGCGGGAAGTCCTCGCTCACGCAGGTAGCCGATGGTCATTGGGCATCCTGCATGCCTTGGGCGTGTACGGCACGATGCGCCACGCCGAGATAAAAAGACAGATGACTGGGGTAACCCAGCGAATGCTCACCAAGACGCTACGCGCCATGGAGCGGGATGGATTACTGCTTCGACGGGAGTTCGAGGAAGTTCCGCCGCGCGTCGAATACGAGCTGACGCCGCTGGGTATGGAGCTGTTGGTTCGGATGTCCCCCGTTTGGATGTGGGTGGTCGAAAACGCTGAGGAATTCCGCGAGGCGCGTCGCGCTTTCGACAGTCAAGGTGAAAAGAAGCGCGCCTGGCAAATCCCCACCCCGGCACTCTTTGATCCAGAGTAATCGATAGCGTGCACCCTCATTCAGATAAGTAGCACTCGATTTGGCCTAGCAAAAATCGAGCGCATGCCTTTGGCCTACAGCCGCCCTTCGCGAAGGGCCGCTACGGGTCGATAGCGGTCAGTCGCGACTGACTGCTTCCGACCCGTAGCCACCGGTTAGCAACGGCCAATTTCAACACAAAGCAGCCTGCCAGCATAAACCGCAAACGGCCAGAAGCGGACAGCGACGCTGCACCAGTTTTTTGCTATTTTCAGCATCCAACCGCCTTCATTGGGCGAACATTAGATATGGGACTTGCAATGGATTTGCCGAAAGCAGGCACAACGTACACTCAAGAACGCTTAGGTATTGCTGCTGTCCAGTATTATGCAGCTCGAAGAAACCAGATTTGGCGCGAAACGGGTACTGGTGATGTGGGAATTGATGGAAATATCGAGTTCGTCAATGCTGAGGGGTTTGCTACTGGTCGGATAGTCGCTGTGCAAGTAAAATCTGGTCCTTCCTATTTCAAAAATCCTACTGTGAATGGGTGGAAATTTTATCCTGAACGCAAGCATAGGAACTACTGGGAATCATTTCCTCTCCCTGTCTTGCTCGTCCTGCATGATCCGGATGCCAATAAAAGCTATTGGGCAGATGCACGACAATTACTTAGAAACACGCGTGAAGAAAATGCCTTTATAGAAGTGTTGTCGTCAAACAATCTAGAAGATACAGGCGCAATTGCACTTTTTGAAAACGCCGGGGTTCTAGATCAACCCTTCATCTCTGAAATTCCGGAAATCCTCCGCTGCTTAATAGATACGAAATCTAACGAGGGCGCATTCCCTTTAAGCTATTTTGACTTATTTGTTCATGGGCTTACTAATATATGTCGCTGCATTTATTACGGCATGGACATGATTATCAGTTCAGTAGAATACAATCTTGAAGCAACAAACGCTCCATATGGAATGGGGATGGGGCACCAGGAGCACGAATTTGCGTTTGGGTTCGTAAAATTCCTAGTCGCGCAAGGATTAGCTCATATTGATCTCTCAGATTGCCTCATCGACTGGGTAGATCGTGAGATGCACCCGCACTTTGTTGCACCGCTCAGCTCAAGAGGTCGAGCCCTAGTTCGTCTGATCCATCAAGAGGAAGCCCGTCTCGTTGCTGCCGGGAAAATGGGAGATGAAGGCAGTCTACGCGTCGCGCAAGAAGCTTTCTTTGAGATGGTACCGGCGTCCTATTTTCGGCGATTTCCACGAATCAGAAGCTTTCAAGATGTCTTCGATAGTTAAATGTCGACTTCGGGTCAGTGGATGTCCTTGGGTCGATTCCGCGTAGCGGGTTCGGTGGGGATAGACCGCTTCGCGAACTGAGCCAGAGAGAAGGCATGCTCCTCTGGCCGGATTTATCGACCAAAAGTGGGCGTCACAAATCCGCATGTTATAGATGCTTACATCGTGTAACTGCCACCAGAAGCGGACTCAATGCAACGCCAAGCACCATCTGCCGCGAGGGGCGTAACGGAGCGGCTTTACATCGTGAGCAAGGGCAAACCAACGGTTTCGCCTTTCGCCGGCACCACACCAGCATTGCTGTCGGGCGTCAGTCCGGGAAATCTTCCAGCCTAAAGCTATCGCTTCGGCGATGGTATCGTTCGAAGGTATTTTGGAGTAGCACCCGTCATGAGTTGAGAAGACCATGTAGCGGTAATTGCCGGAGTCTACGTCTGGCGCTGGAATCGAGTAAGGTGTTACTCGACCTCCATGATGAGGCGCCACGATTCCGCCTAGTTTTTGCTTGAATCGTGCCGCTATAGAGGTGTAATCCGCGTCGCCGCAGAGCAGCACGCGTCGGAAGTAATAGCTCTGAGAGTTTTCCACCAGCATGCCCAACGCTTGGTTATTGCGCAGGTAACTCGCATCGTGCGTACCAGAGGTCGGATTGCAAGCGAATAACGTGCAAGCCCCCCATTTAAACTGCGCTCGTGCGGAAGGCCAGAACTTCAATGCGCTGCTGCCATCTTGGAGTACCTGATTCTGCAACGTGTACATTAAATGCGCATGGCTGATACCGAGCCTCATTCTGGCCGAAGGCCGGCGCATCACCCATGGACGCTGTAGAGCGCCAGGCCGGTAAGTCACGTGAGTTTTCCAGAAGCCGCGCACATCCTTGGTGGGGCGGCCGGATGCGTAAGCGTACCCCCAATGATCCCAATCCAGGTGCGAAAGAAACACGGGAGCGGGTTGGTCGGGATCATCCTCAGCCAATGGATCGAAGCCTTGGCAATTTGGTAACGAACGGCGAAAAACGCCGATGGGCCACCCAAAATCAAAGAACGCTTGTGGCTTGTGTTTATGATCGATGATGGCGCACATGTTGGCCTGGCCGACGTCGTAAACCGCGACGAACAGATCGTCTTTCGGGTGAACACCTAGGTACTCAAACGCTGCGCTTTGATGATGGCGGCACTCGACTACACGCTTCAACGCTTGCAGATCCTTTGCATCAGGGATGAATGCGTTGATTCTTACATAGAGGACAGTCGGAGCAGACTCCTGCGCTTCTTCAGAAAATTCAAGCGCTGTAGCTTCATAGAAACCGTCTTCAGTGCAAGGAATGTCCGAAACGGTGATCGAGCAGTAGCCACCGACTCTCATCGCTTGTTCAAAAACAGAGGTGGGGACCACTGCCTCCATCAGCAAGAAACTCAGTGCGGTGTCCGACTTTCTGGCGATTTCTTGGGAATTTGCCCAGCGCAAGAAGGGCAAGATCTTTCTGGGTATTGCGTCAAAGGTCACTGTGCAGAAACCTGTCTGTGCCAGATCGAGATTCTCGTCGTGTACATCGATGGCACTCAAGTATTCGACGTTGCCGAAGTGCTCTTTCATCTCGCTTTGCTTATCCAAGGTTGTAGGTTTAGTCACGACGCGTGATTTATTGTTTGAGAAGAAACGCAAAGTACCATTGTAATGCCGTCATGAATACTCTGATGCAGGTGCCGCATGGCGACACGCGTCATTTCTACGGCTGGTATGAATACGTTGGAGAGGTAAAGCTGCCTGTTTTGGGTCTTCTGCCGGATAATGGGTGGTGATTTTTGAGTGGGATCGCGTTCTTTTCGGTGAGCTGCACATCGTAGTCATTGATGACGAGGTCCAACTACCACCGGACCACCCGCTAACCCAGCAACTGAGAAAAGCCGAAAGCTGAATCGTGGTAAGCTCGAATTTCAAATTGTCAGGCGCCGCCATACAGCCGGAATGGTCAGTACGTCTTTTCGGTTGGTCAAGCGGACATTGCCGAGCTGCGGCCACGCGTTGTTGACTCTCAGCGATACGCTGAAGAACTTCAAGGCTGGAAAAACTGGGAGCATGAGCAGGGCTAGGTTGAGAAGAAATTTGCTGACGGATCATGAACCGTTCTGGCTTAGATTTTCTTCTCGGCCTGCAATTGGCTGCTAACAGCGCTTCGCGAAAGACGAGCCGAGATGCCCCAATCGCCCCTCAGCGGACATTGTCATGGGGCGCTCCCGGCGCGTTGGTTTGTTGTAGATCTATACGAATGCTTAGAGCGATGTTGGGTTCAGGGTCAGCATAACTTTTATTCCGTGCTGCATATTCGCCCGAGCCCCAATCACGACCTCAGCCGTTGAACACGTCTTCAGCGCTATTCAGCGGGTAGTGCTTCGGATACGGCAGGGTGGCCACGCCGGATTCGATGGCGGCCTTGGCCACAGCATCGGAAACCACGGTGATCAGACGCGCGTCCAGCGGCTTCGGAATGATGTACTCGCGGCCGAATTCCAGCGCCTGAACGCCGTAGGCGTCGCACACTTCCTTCGGCACCGGCAGCTTGGCCAGGTCCTTCAGGGCGATGGCGGCAGCGATCTTCATCTCTTCGTTGATGCGCTTGGCGCGAACGTCCAGGGCACCACGGAAGATGAACGGGAAGCCCAGTACGTTGTTGACCTGGTTCGGGTAGTCGGAACGACCGGTGGCCATGATCACGTCGCTACGCGTAGCGTGGGCCAGCTCTGGCGAGATTTCCGGATCCGGGTTCGAGCAAGCGAACACGATCGGGTTGGCAGCCATGGAGTTCAGGCCTTCAGGGCTCAGCAGGTTCGGGCCGGACAGGCCTACGAACACGTCGGCACCTTGCAGGGCATCGGCCAGGGTGCGCTTGTCGGTGGCGTGGGCGAACTGTGCCTTGTACTGGTTCAGGTCGTCACGGCCAGCGTGGATCACGCCGGTACGGTCGATCATGTAGATGTTTTCGACCTTGGCACCCATGCTCACCAGCAGCTTCATGCAGGAGATGGCCGCAGCGCCGGCACCCATGCAGACGATCTTGGCTTCTTCCAGCTTCTTGCCGGCGATTTCCAGGGCGTTGATCATGCCGGCCGCGGTCACGATGGCGGTACCGTGCTGGTCATCGTGGAAGACCGGAATGTCGCACTGCTCGATCAGGGTGCGCTCGATTTCGAAGCACTCTGGCGCCTTGATGTCTTCGAGGTTGATGCCACCGAAGGTAATCGAGATGCGGCGCACGGTGTCGATGAAGGCCTGCGGGCTTTCCGACTCGACTTCGATGTCGAACACGTCGATAACTGCTAGGTCCCGTCGACCGGAAGCCGCGCTTCGCGGGGCAGTAAGCGGTGCTTGCGTTGGCACACTGATATCAGTGATTCTCCAGTAGAGGCGCTTTGATGAGACTGGTTCTTCTTGGGCGCTTAACACTAGGTAATGTCACGCCAATGCCGTCTATCTAGGCAACACATGAGATGGGCGAGCTTGTATGGCGCGTTTTTCGTGCTCCGGGAGATAGAATCGACATGGCGACATGCACTGCACCGAGGAATGGCCACCGCTCCGCGAACGCGCGAGCTAATTGTCCTGCTTGTAGAGACCGTTACAGCAGCTATGGAGTGCGCTCATATTCGTCGAGCACCTATTCATCATCCTCATCCTCCACAGCGTCTGGAGGTACGAGCAGGGCGGCCACTCGGGGGCTGACTAGTTCAGTACCTGAAATTTATCGGCGCCCATTATCGGAAGTACCCAGCCTCGTGCGTAGCGATGTTCCCACGCCAGCGCAGTCGGATGGTCAGACCTATGATGTATTTGTCTCACATGCGTCTGAGGATAAAGACGATTTTGTCAGGCCCTTGGCCAACGCACTGATTGCTGCCGGGCTCAAGGTATGGTTTGACGAGATGACCCTACGCATTGGTGACAGCCTACGACAGAAGATTGACAAGGGGCTCGTGAGCAGCCGTGTGGGTCTAGTAGTTTTATCTCCGGCCTTCATCAAGAAAGGATGGACTAACTACGAACTTGACGGCATCGTCACCCGTTCTGTTTCTGGTGAGCAGGTACTGCTACCGATTTGGCACAACATCACCAAGCAGCAAGTGATGGACTTCAGTTCCTCTATCGCGGACAAGGTAGCTCGAAGCACAGCTGTCCATACCATCGCTGAAATTGCAGCTGAAATCGCAGATTTGCTGAAATCTAGGAGTGCAAGCGCTTAACGGTCCTACATTGTTCCTCGTCAGTGACGGGCGGAGGGCCGCCAATGCTGGCTATAGCGGCGGACTGTCAGCCAGTGCCGTCTGTAGCGAGAGGTAACATTCGGCCAATAGTCTGCCCTCGTTAGAGGGCAGCTAGCACCCAATAGCCGTCACTCCGTTCCGCTCCGCCCTGAATGGACCGCTGCAAGCAGCCTTACCCCCAACATCCTACGCTGGGCCGTGCCATTTGATTTTTGAAAGAGACCCGCTTTCTCTGTTTCATACTGTGCCAGTGCACTTGTGATGTAGTCATCTAAGCTTTTGATCCACTGGCCATTGCTGCAAAAATTAAAGGCCTTTCCCCAACCCAGGATTACCCGATCGAGATTCTGTAGCGCGCCAGAGTAGGAGCCCTTTGGGGAAATTTCACCAGCTTCGACACTAAATTTCATCATTCGGATCGATGCGTCTAAGTCAGATTTTACTCGCTTTTTAAATCGCTCCCTCGTGGCTGTGGATGGCTGGACTAGCCCTGCTGAAACGAAGCAACCCAAGAAATTGAACCCTTTAGCTGTCAGGCCCCTTGAGGCTTTGTCGCTGTTTGCTTGCGGCGGATATGCTGAAAGTGAAAGCTTTTTGAGTTCATTCTGGGCCTTACTGAAGGCTCGATCCACACAGCTCATGTCCTTCCCCAGGATCAGGAAGTCATCGATGTACCGGAGGCAAATGACTTCACCATCGTTCATGACTTGGTCAAAGTCGCGCAGGTACAAATTCGCTATGAGCGGGGACAGGGGAGATCCTTGAGCAACACCCTCCACCCCAAGGGGGAAGATTTCATCCAAACCCTGCCGACGAAGAACGTCAATATTCGCAAGATCTGTTGTGATAGCCGCCTGAAACAACGCGATTGTGTCAGGACATCTAATGTGAGGGGCTACAAGCCTCATCACATGGGCCTTATCAATCCGAGTGAAGAACTCGGCGATATCCGATCGGATATGGAAGCCGGCTCCTTTCGCAATTGCTGCTTTGGCATCGGCTATCGCCATCGAGACCCGTTTGCTTTTTATCCCTCCGTAGCTCGTCGGAGTAGCCATCGCTTCTTTTACAAATTTGGTACGGGATAAAGCGTCAAGTAGAGCCCGCTGGACGATTCGGTTGGGTATAGGTGAAAGCACAATCGGGCGAGCATTTCCGTTGGCTTTGGTTTTCGCCACGCCGGTCTGCTTCTGGAAGGTAAAGGTCTTCTTGGATAGCGCACGCTGGATTTCGGAAAGCGACCGGGGGAGTTGGCTCTCGAAGTCCTTGGCCTCGTTTCGGATGGTTTCGGATGATGAAGAAAAGGCACTTTCTTTGACTTTTCGCCAAGCCGAATACAGTGAGTCGCCGCTGTAGATCCTACGGTAAAGCGAGGAGGCCACATAAACTCCTTGTTTGTTGGGAGACACCAGTGAACTCTCACCCAACTGCTACAGGGATCCTCAACCTTCGGGAGACCGCGAAGCCTTAACGGCGATCTTGGTCGCGACCCGGACAGCAACCTCCG
>NZ_MOMO01000171.1:0-41589 GCF_009933855.1 Pseudomonas sp. SG-MS2
CTGATCGAGCGCACCGGCCGCGTTGCCGAGGGTGGTTCGGATCGCCTGATCGAGCGCACCGGTCGCGTTGCCGAAGGCGGTTCGGATCGCCTGATCGAAATCAGCCGTGTGAGCTGATCTCCATGGCCG
This sequence comes from Pseudomonas sp. SG-MS2, assembly GCF_009933855.1. Classification (NCBI taxonomy): domain Bacteria; kingdom Pseudomonadati; phylum Pseudomonadota; class Gammaproteobacteria; order Pseudomonadales; family Pseudomonadaceae; genus Pseudomonas; species Pseudomonas sp. SG-MS2. The sequence continues at coordinate 130 of NZ_MOMO01000171.1, forward strand.
AAAACAACAACCTGCATCAAAGTGCCTACCCACCTCCCAGCCCGGTCAATTGACCGGGCTTTGTTTTCAGGTAACACCGCCCCGCGCAACTGGTAATTCTGCTAGTTCCACATCGCCCATCGCCATTGCTAGGTTACTGAAGGTATGGCTACGGAGCGTTCAAATGAGAAACCCGGCAACTGATCTGATAGCACTCAGGCCTGACTGGCTGGACGAAAGACTGCTGGCGCTCATTGCCCGGCCGATCGAGAACAGCGAAGAGGCCAAACGAACCTTCATTGAACTGTTGGCGCAGCCAAGCCTGCAGGGCGATGCATTGCTTGCCGATCTGCCTAAGTTGCTTCGGTTTCATACAACCTGTGCCATACATGACGGTGCCTTGGCATCGATGATCTCCATTCATTACAACTTGTGCATGGGCTCGATCAAATCGATGGGCAATGACAGTGACTATGTACGCAGCCTGTACAAACAGTTGAACGAAGGCACGGCAATCGGTGTATACCTCGCCACGGAACTGGGGTATGGCAGCAATCTTTTTTCACTGGAAACAGAAGCACGCTATTGCCCCGAGCGACAGATATTCGTGCTTGATTCGCCCAGCCGCCAATCCTACAAGTTCATGCCAAACAGCACGCATAGCCCCTTGCCCAAGATTGCAGTGGTGATGGCGCGCCTGATGGTCAACGACAAGTTCATCGGTATCTTGCCGTTTCTTGTGCCGCTGCACGCAGGCGACACGGCCTTCCCCGGTGTTCGTATTACTGCACTGGGCCACAAACCAGGGATGCACCTGGACAATGCCATGACCTCGTTCGAAAACGTTGAACTCCCTTACGAGGCGCTCTTGCAGCGAGGCACCATCGAACTGGACCGCGATGGGCAACTGCGCACGCTGGCCACTACACGCAGCCAACGCTTCATGCGCTCCATCGAACGTGTCCAGTCCGGCAAGCTGTGCATGGCCAGTTGCGCCCTGGCGGTGGCGATGGCCGGCTTGCATATCAATTACACCTACGCGCAGAAACGTCAGACTTTCAGCCCGGGCGGTCCGGTCAACTTGCTTGCCCATCCCACCTATCGCCACCCACTGGCCATTGATGTCGTGACCAACCTAGTTCATGCCGCGTGGCTTGAACAGATCGTCGCCGGGCACGGCAAAGATGCGCTCAAGCCTTTAGCGCCTGACGTACTCAACGAAGTGGCAATTCTCAAGGCAGTTTCAACCTGGGCCAGCCAGGACATTCTGGTGCGCTGCCGTGAACGTTGTGGCGCACAAGGCATGTTCGCGGCGAACAAGATCATCGGTTACCTGTTGAACAATAACGGCGCGATCACTGCCGAAGGCGAAAATCTGGTGATCATGCTCAAGGCCGCTGCCTACTTCATGAAACACGCGGCCCCAGCCTGCGCGCACGCAGTGAAGGGCAAAAAGCGCCAGCGTCTGCTCGAACACCTCGACACCTGTATCGACCTCATCCGCTCAGGCATTGCCGACAAGCGTGACCGGTTCTTGCAAAGCGAGGACATGCTGCTGCTGGCCAAGCTGCTGGGGGTACGCATGGCCAGTGTGCGCTACCTGGCCCATATCGATGAAAGCCCACTGGATGGCGTTATCCTCGATGTTTTTCTGCTCAGCCAGTTAGAGCAACATGCTGTGGCGCTGGTACGGACCCAGGCAGCATCCTCCAGGCAGATCAGGAGCTGGGCAAACCGCAAACAGGCACTGCTGGTGCAGCATGCACCCTTGATTCTGGAGCGGTTGAAACGCATGGACATGAGAATGTTGGAGGTGCCGATCAGCAGCGACAGCTACATCGAGCATTACGCTTCCCGCCACCACGACGGGCAGGCAGCGTGAAACCTTTTTTTGACTTTTGTCCATGAGCCAATAAAGTGCAGGTTTCCTTCGCGATCAATGGCCTGACATGCTGCCGCGCGCCGAACAGAAGCTACAGACTCGCCAGGCCCTGCTCGACGCGGCCTGCCAGCTCATGGAAAGTGGTCGTGGTTTCGGCAGCATCAGCCTGCGCGAAGTGGCCAAGGCCGCCGGCATCGTGCCCACCGGGTTCTATCGGCACTTCACCGACATGGACGCCCTGGGCCTGGCCCTGGTGGCCGAGGTCGATGACACCTTCCGTCAGACCATCCGCCTGGTGCGGCAGAACGAGTTCGAACTCGGCGGTATCACCGACGCCTCGGTACGCATCTTCCTCGACGTGGTAGCCGCCCACCGGGCCCAGTTCCTGTTCCTGGCCCGCGAGCAGTACGGCGGCTCGCAGGCAGTGCGCCAGGCCATCGGCCGCTTGCGCCAAGGTATCAGCAACGACCTGGCCACCGACCTTGCGCGAATGAAACGCTGGCAGCACCTGAACGGAGCAGCGCTGGCGGTGATTGCCGACCTGGTGGTGAAGACCGTGTTCGCCACCCTGCCGGAACTGATCGACAACCCTGAACAAGGTTATCCACAGGCGCTGAGTGCACGGGACAAGATCACCCAGCAGTTGCGCTTCATCTTCGTCGGTGCGCGGCATTGGCAGGGTTTGGGTAATCCGGGCTGAAGCGCACTTCTGCTACCATGGCGCACTGCCGATTGTGACGAGCGCATTCATGTCCGACCCCCGCCCCACTCCAGCCGAACTGGCCCGCTTCAACCAGCACTTCGCCGAACGCATCGTGCCAGTGTGGCTGGGCCCCGGCTGGAATCCCGAAATGGCCCTGCCCTACGAGGCCCTGGATGCTACGCACCGCCCGCTGCCAGTGCAGCGCTACCGGGCGATGGCCTGCGCGCGTCAGTTGTACCTGTTCAGCAGCCGTATCGAGCAACCGGGAGCGGCAGAGCGGGCCGCAGCCCTGTTTCGCTCGCTGCAGCGGCATTTCCACGACGCCGAACATGGTGGCTGGTTCTACAGCATCGATGCCCAAGGCAAACCGCTGGACCGGCGCAAAGACCTCTACACCCACGCATTCATCGTGTTTGCCTGCGCTCATTACTGGGGAAAAGTCCGCGAAAGCCTGGTGGAATCGGCGCTCAATGCTGCCCTCGAGATCGTCAGCGAGCAGTTTGCCCGCGATGACGGCCTTTACGAAGCGAGCCTCGGTGAAGACTGGTCCGACCTCGGCAGCGGCCCGCTGCAAAACCCACAGATGCACCTGGCCGAAGCCTTCCTGCAGGTTCTCGCCGTGCGTGCAGATCAAGGTGTGCAACAGGCACTGCTGCAACTGTGCCAAGCCCTGCAGACGCACTTCATCGAACCGCAACATGGCCTGATGCTGGAAAAACCCCGCGGTGCTGTGGATAACTGGTTCGAGCCGGGGCACCAGTTCGAGTGGTTCTACCTGCTGCATACCTCGGCACTGCTGCGCGGTACGCCGCTGCATGCGTCCATCGACCGCGCATTCGCTTACGCCGAGCAGTGCGGAGTGAAGGATGCTGCCGTGCTGGCGATGCTGGCTGTGGATGGCCAGGTGATCGATGCGACCCAGCGCATCTGGGCACAGGCGGAGTACCTGCGGGCGCTGGCCTTGCGGTCAGGGAGTGAAGTGAAGGTGGCTGAACAGTTGCAGGCAATGGAACAGCGCTTCCTGCACGATGGTGGCTGGTATGAGTGCCGCGATGGTGAAGGTGCGGTCAGCCGCCATGACATGCCTTCGACTACGCCCTATCACCTGGCGACTTGCCTGGAAGGCTTGCACCGGCTGAACTGACGCAATTGCCGGCAAACTGGCTTCCACAGAGCAAGCAGAGCCGCAACACCTGTGGCAGCCGGCTTGCCGCCGATTGGGCGGCGAAGCGCCCTTACTGCATCAGCCTTTCACCGAACGGTCGATCGATAACCCAGCCCAGTCCTGGCTCACCGGCATCACCTCCAGGCTGTTGATGTTGATGTGAGCCGGCTGATTGAGGATCCAGAAGATAGTCTCGGCGATATCCTGCGGCTGAATAGGCTCGGCACCGGCGTAGGTGGCATCATACTTGGCCTGGTCCCCACCGAACCGCACCAACGAAAACTCGCTTTCGCACAGCCCTGGCTCAAGGTTGCTGACACGCACGCCCGTGCCACGCAGGTCACAACGCAGGCTGAGCGAGAACTGGCCGACGAACGCCTTGGTACCGCCATAGACGTTGCTGCCAGGGTACGGATAGTTGCCCGCCACCGACCCCACGTTGAGGATCGACGCCCCCCGGCCGTGGGCGATCAGGCGTGGCAGCAGCAAGCGGGTGGTGTACATCAGGCCCTTGATGTTGGTATCGACCATGGTTTCCCAGTCGTCCAGGCTGCAGTTCTGCGCCGCATCGACGCCCAGCGCAAGGCCTGCGTTATTGACCAGCCCGCGTAGCTTGTCAAAGCCCGCTGGCAGGTTGGCTATAGCGTGTTCCATGGCCTTGCGGTCACGTACATCGAGCACCAGGCCGTGCACTTCGGTCTTGGCCGACAGTTCGGCGCACAGGGCATCCAGGCGATCCTTGCGCCGGCCGGTGAGGATCAGCTTCCAGCCGGCGTCGGCGAAGCGGCGAGCCGTGGCCTCGCCAAAACCGGAAGTCGCGCCAGTGATGAATACGGTGGACGTCATGCTCTGTTCCTCGCTGTGGATTATTTTCGGCAAGCTTTGCAGCATGCCCGCGACGGGCGTAGTCAGCAAGCCATCGAGACACTTGGTCATTTTTTGTACATTACCCGCAAAGCCGCATGGCAGAGGGTCCAGCGCGAGCTATGCGCATGTTATCCACAAGGCTTTCCCCACGGATTGGGGGCAACTTGACCATCAGGCGGAACCCTTTCAGCCACCTACGGTCAGGATCACGCGTTGCGGTAATGGCGCACCCTTTCAAACATGCCGCTTACAGCAGTCTGTCCAAGGGTTTCGCACAGAGTTATCCACAGGCTGGTAGCCTATCGTTAGCGCTCTAAGGCGTCTGCGAAAACCCGCGCTGAATGACTCATAACAGCAACTGATCAAAATATGAACAGAACCGTGCAGGCCTTGATCTCATTGGGTTGCAGCTAGATGCCACCATGTTTTCCACAGGCGGCTCCACATTATCCGTGGACAACAATGAGCCTGTGGAAACAATGGCTTGCGTAGGGGTTGTGGCAAAGCTCAAGAAAGATATGCGACAAGTTGTCCACATTCGCCAGGTGATGCCGATCGGGGCCGCACAGCAGCCCCGGAGTCAGCTTAGTGCCCGCCAAGATAGGCGCTGCGAACCTCTTCGTTGACCAACAACTCCTGCCCGGTGCCGGTCATGCGAATCTCGCCGTTCACCATGACATAAGCCCGGTCGGACAACTTCAAGGCATGGTTGGCGTTTTGCTCCACTAGAAAGATGGTCATCCCGGTCTTGGCCAGTTCGCGCAGGGTCGAAAAGATCTGCTTGACCACGATCGGCGCCAGCCCCAGCGACGGCTCGTCGAGCAGCAGCAACTTGGGCCGACTCATCAGCGCACGGGCAATGGCCAGCATCTGCTGCTCACCACCGGACATGGTCATCGCACGCTGGTTGCGCCGCTCCTTCAACCGAGGGAACAGCTCGAACATGCGTTGCATGTCCTCACTGGCATATTTGTCACCGATAGGGATGGTACCCATCATCAGGTTTTCCTCGACGCTCATGTCGGGGAACACCCGGCGCCCTTCCGGCGACTGGGCGATGCCATTGGATGCGATGTAGTGCGACGACTTGCGGGTAATGTCGGTGCCACGGTAGACAATCTGCCCCGAGGCTGCGCGCGGCTGGCCGAAGATGGACATCAGCAGGGTCGACTTGCCGGCACCGTTGGCGCCGATCAGGCTCACGGTCTCACCTTCATCGATGTGCATCGAGACCTTTTTCAACGCCTGGATCGGCCCGTAGAACACGTCCAGGTCCTTCAGTTCCAGAATGGGTGCACTCATACCAGCTCCTCTTCGTCGGCACCCAGGTAGGCGGCGATCACCGTCGGGTTGTGGCGGATATCCTGCGGCGCGCCTTCGGCGATCACGTTGCCGTGGTCGAGCACGACGATATGGTCGGAAATGCTCATGACCATGCCCATGTCGTGTTCGATCAGCACCACGGTGATGTCGTGCTCGTCACGCAGCACGCGGATCATACGGCTAAGTGCTTCGGTCTCCTGCGGGTTGAGGCCGGCCGCCGGTTCGTCCAGGCAGATGATCTTCGGCCGCGTGCACATGGCCCGGGCGATTTCCAGGCGGCGTTGCTGGCCATACGACAGCTCCCCGGCCAGGCGGTTGGCACAGTCGACCAGATCGACTACCTCCAGCCAGTAGAATGCGTGGTCCAGGGCATCACTCTCGGCCTTGCGGTAGGCCTTGGTGTTGAGCACGCCGGCCAGCAGGTTGCGGTTGACCCACATGTGCTGGGCGACCAGCAGGTTTTCCACCACCGACATTTCCTTGAACAGGCGAATGTTCTGGAAGGTGCGCGCCAGCCCCGCGCGGTTGACCAGGTGGGTGCCGCCGAACATCTTGTAGTACAGGCGCGAACCAAAACGTGCCGGCGAAACGAAGTCCGCCGCCTGGAAGCGCTCACCAAGCAACTGGATGACGTTGGTATGGCTGCCGCGCACGTTCAGCTCGATGCGCCCGCCGCTGGCCTTGTAAAAACCGGTCAGGCAGTTGAACACCGTGGTCTTGCCGGCGCCGTTGGGGCCGATCAGGGCGAAGATCTGGTTACGCTTGACCTTGAGGCTGACGTCGCTGAGCGCCTTGATGCCACCGAACTGCATCATCAGGTTGTCGACCGAGAGAATGATTTCGTCGCTCATGGCGCCACTCCTTTACGCGGGACCACACCGGCGCGGCTGATGCGGATCAGCCCACGCGGTCGCCAGATCATCATCAGCACCATCAGCACACCGAACAGCAGCACCCGGTATTCGGAGAAGCTGCGCAGCAGCTCCGGCGCTACGGTCAGTACGAACGCAGCGATCACCACGCCCACGGTCGAGCCCATGCCGCCCAGTACGACAATGGCCAGAATCAGCGCCGACTCGAAGAAGGTGAACGAGGACGGGTTGACGAAGCCTTGGTAGGTGGCGAAGAACACCCCGGCGAGGCCCGCAGTGGAGGCCCCCAGGGTGAAGGCCGAAAGCTTGACCAGCACATGGTTCAGGCCCATCGAGCGGCAGGCGATTTCGTCCTCACGCAGCGCTTCCCAAGCGCGGCCAACCGGCATGCGGGTCAGCCGATGCTTGATGTACAGCACCGCCAGCACGACCAGGAACAGCACGGCATAGATGAACACGAACTTCAGATTGGCGTTGTAATCGAAGCCGAAGTACTCGTGGATCGGCACCCCGCCATCCTTGGCTCGACGGCCGAACTCCAGGCCAAAGAAGGTCGGCGCCGGGGCCGGCATGCCGTTCGGGCCACCGGTGAACGACAGCCAGTTGTTCAGCACCAGGCGGATGATCTCGCCAAAGCCCAGGGTCACGATCGCCAGGTAGTCACCGTGCATGCGCAACACCGGAAAGCCCAGTATGCACCCTGCCAACGCCGCGGCGATGGCCGCCAGTGGCAGCACACTCCAGAACCCCAGCCCCAGGTACTGATAGCCCAGCGCCAGGCCATAGGCGCCAATGGCGTAGAACGCCACGTAGCCCAGGTCGAGCAGGCCCGCCAGGCCCACCACGATGTTCAGGCCAAGGCCCAGCAGCACGTAGATCAGACCGAGGATGACCACGGTCAGCAGGTACTTGTTGGCGAAGATGGGGAAGACGATGGCGATCACGATCAGCGCCGGAATGATGTAACGCAGACGCGACTTGTAGTTCGGTGCATTGACGTGCACCCCCGAGCCGCCGCTGTCGAAGCCTTGCAACATGCGTTTGCCTGCGGCGGTCTGCAGGTACAGGCTGAGCAGGAAGCGCCCGACCATCACGCCACCGACCAGCCAGGCCACGCGGCGGGGTTCGGCATTGAAGCTATAGCCGTCGAGCACCACGCCGACGACCGGACCAAAGACAATGAGCGCGAGCAGGCCGGCGACGATGGTCTCGAGCAAGCTGCGTTTGAGATCGAAACCTTGGGTTTCGGAAACGGAGGCAGTTTTGGCAGTGGACATGTTCACACCTTAGCCACGAGCGGGCGACCCAACAGGCCTTGTGGGCGGAAGATAAGGATCAGCACCAGCAGCGAGAAGCTGAACACGTCCTTGTAGTCGGAGTTGATCAGGCCAGAGAACAACGACTCGGAAATACCCAGGATAATCCCGCCCAACATGGCGCCGGGCAGCGAGCCGATGCCGCCGAGCACCGCAGCGGTGAATGCCTTGATGCCGATGATGAAGCCGGCGTAGAAGTCGAAGGTGCCGTAGTTCATGGTGATCAGCACACCGGCAAGCGCAGCCATCACCGCGCCGATGACGAACACGTAGGAGATCACCCGGTCGGTGTTGATGCCAAGGATCGAGGCCATCTTGCGGTCTTGCTGGGTAGCGCGGCACATGCGGCCGAGCTTGGTGTACTTGATCACATAGGTGAGCAGCCCCATGCCGACGAATGCGGCAATCAGGATGAAGATCTTGGTGTAGGTCAGTTGCACGAAGCCAGTGCCCACTTCGACGCGCCAGGCGCCTTCGAGCAGGGTCGGCACGCCTTGCTGGCGGGCGCCCTGGCTGATCTGCGCATAGTTTTGCAGGATCAGCGAGATGCCGATGGCACTGATCAGCGGTGCCAGGCGGGTGGAGTTGCGCAGGGGTTTGTAGGCGATGCGTTCAATGGTGAAGCCATACACACCCGTGACGACGATGGTGAACAACAAGGTGCCCAACATCAGCAGGGGGAACGACTCGATACCGAAATAAGCCAGCAATGCCAGGCTGATTGCCGCGAGGTACGCGGAAATCATATACACCTCGCCGTGCGCGAAGTTGATCATGCCGATGATGCCATAGACCATTGTGTAGCCGATGGCGATCAGGCCATAGACCGACCCGAGGGTCAGGCCGTTGACCAGTTGCTGCAGGAAAATACCATCCATAACGCAATCTCACCTGAGCGAGACTGCACAAGCGCCGAGCACGCCAGGCCACGGATAAAGCGGCCCTCGCAGCGCAGAACCGTGCAGATCTCCGAATAAAGACAGGTACCGCAGGGGCATCGGCCCGGGCGCAGGCCCGGGCTGGCTGCCGTTGTTATTTTTGTTTTTCCAGCTGGTGGTACTTGCCGTCCTTGTCCCACTGGTAGACCACGTAGTCAGAGACAGTCAGGTCGCCTTTGCTGTCCCACTTCTTCTCGCCCATGACGGTCTGCACCGGGTTTGCCTTGAGCCACTTGGCAGCGTCTTCGCCCTTGTTCGACTTGGCGCCGTTGAAGGCAGCGGCCAGGGCTTGCAGCGAAGCGTAGGCGTAGAGGGTGTAGCCTTCAGGCTCGGTGCCGGCTTTGCGGAATTCTTCCACCACCGCCTTGCTGTCTGGCAGCATGCGCGGGTCGGCACCGAAGGTCATGTACACGCCGTCCACGTACTGGGCGCCGCCCGCAGTTGCGACCAGTTCATCGGTGACGATACCGTCATCGGACATGAACTTGACGTCCTTCAGGCCTTGCTCGCGCAGCTGACGCACCAGCGGACCGGCTTCGGGGTGAAGGCCGCCAAAGTAGACCACGTCGGCACCGGTGGAACGGATCTTGGTCACCACGGCGCTGAAGTCTTTCTCGCCACGGGTCAGGCCTTCATACAGCACCGGCTTGACGCCACGCTTCTCCAGCTGCGCCTTGGTTGCATCGGCCAGGCCCTGGCCGTAGGTGTCCTTGTCGTGCAGCACCGCCACCTTCTTGCCCTTGAGCACATCGACGATGTAGTCACCGGCAACGATGCCCTGCTGGTCGTCACGGCCGCACATGCGGAACATGGCGCTCAGCCCGCGCTCGGTGACTTGTGGGTTGGTAGAGCCAGGGGTGATGGCGATCACGCCTGCTTCGTCATACACCTCGGAAGCTGGAATGGTGTTGGAGGAGCAGAAGTGGCCTACCACACCGATTACCTTGTCCTGATCGACCAGACGGTTGGCAACCGATACAGCCTGTTTCGGCTCACAGGCGTCATCGCCTTTGACCAGGATGATTTTTTCGCCGTTGACGCCACCGGCAGCGTTGATCTTGTCAGCTGCCGCCTGGGCACCTTTCATGTATTGCTCGCCAAACGCTGCGTTAGCCCCGGTCATCGGGCCCGCGACACCGATCTTGACGTCGGCCTGAACATACGAAGAAACACCCAGTGCCGTAGCCACGGCCAGTGCCAGGAAACCTTTCTTGTAAAACGTCTGCGACATGAGGTGGTGCTCCTAGAGTTTTTTTTGGTTGGCACTACAACTTCTCAGCCCTGTGCTCAGAGCAAGGGCCGTGCCATCGGTTTTGTCTTCCGGGAAATCACACTGTTGGGGCCGCGTCGAGGCGACCGACGGCCTTTTCTTTACTGAGTGTGCAACCGTCTGCCACGCGACAAGCGCCACCGTGCGCGCAAACAAGGAGCAACCACCGAGTGCCATCATTGCAACCCTGACAAGTGTTTACGTGCAACCACCCTGTAACAGCAGACGTCACCGAACTGCACACCACTGGTGCGCAACTGCTACAGGCGGCACCGTTTCAAGGCTAGCTGGTGCACGGAAAAACACCTGATTTGTCTGTTTCGGCCTCTTCACACACGCACCCGCTCCCGCCGGTAACGCGTTGCCGGCAAGTTCGGAGCGTTTCCTGTGGCACAATGACCGCCATTCGCCGCTTTGGAGCCCACCCTGATGAGCGAGAGCGCATTCGCTGAGCGCATCGTGCACAACCTGCTCGACACCGACTTTTACAAGCTCACCATGATGCAGGGCGTGCTGCACAACTACCCGGATGCCGACGTGGAGTGGGAATTCCGCTGCCGCAATGGCGAAGACTTGCGCCCCTATCTGGGCGAGATCCGCAACCAGCTCGAACGGCTGAGCGAACTTACCCTCGATGATGGCCAGCTGGCCTTCCTCGAACGCATCAGCTTCCTCAAGCCCGATTTTCTGCGCTTTCTGCGCCTGTTCCGTTTCAACCTGCGCTATGTGCAGGTTGGTATCGAGGGCGACCAGCTGTACCTGCGGCTCAAAGGGCCCTGGCTGCATGTGATCCTCTTCGAAGTCCCGCTGCTGGCCATCATCAGCGAAGTGCGCAACCGCCACCTGCACCCGCGCATGCGCCTGGCCGAGGCCCGTGACCAGCTTTACCGCAAGTTCGACTGGCTACAGGCGCATGCCAGCGCCGACGAACTGGCCGAGCTGCAAGTGGCCGACTTCGGCACCCGCCGGCGTTTTTCCAGCCGCGTGCAGGAGGAGGTGGTGCGGGTATTGCGCGACGATTTCCCGGCCCGCTTCGTCGGTACCAGCAACGTCGATTTGGCATGGAAACTGGATATCAAGCCGCTGGGCACCATGGCCCACGAATGGATCATGGCCCACCAGCAGCTCGGCCCGCGGCTGATCGACAGCCAGATCGCCGCCCTGGACTGCTGGGTCCGGGAGTACCGAGGCCTGCTCGGCATCGCCCTGACCGACTGCATCACCATGGATGCCTTCCTCAGCGATTTCGACTTGTACTTCGCCAAGCTGTTCGACGGCCTGCGCCACGACTCGGGTGAGCCGGTGGCCTGGGCGGAAAAGGCCATCGCCCATTACCAGAGGTTGGGGATCGACCCGATGACCAAGACCCTGGTGTTCTCCGACGGCCTCAACCTGACCCGCGCGCTGCAGATCTTCCGTGCCCTGCGCGGGCGCATCAACGTCAGTTTCGGCATCGGCACCAACCTGACCTGCGACATCCCCGGCGTGGCGCCGATGAATATCGTGCTTAAAATGACCGACTGCAACGGCTCGCCGGTGGCGAAGATCTCTGACGAGGCCGCCAAGACCCAGTGCCGCGACGAGAACTTCGTCGCCTACATGCGTCACGTGTTCAAAATCCCCAGCAAGGAGTAACCCATGCAAGCCGTTCAGCAAGAGATTGCCCAGGCGCTCAACGTGCAGCCGCCGTTCGCAGACGCCGCTGCGCTCGAGGCCGAAGTCGCCCGGCGCGTGGCGTTCATCAAGGATTGCCTGGCCAACGCCCGCCTCAAGACCCTGGTACTGGGCATCAGCGGGGGCGTCGATTCGCTGACTGCCGCCCTGCTCGCCCAACGCGCCATCAACGAGTTGCGCGCCGAAAGCAGCGACCCGGCCTACCGCTTCATTGCCGTGCGCCTGCCGTACCAGGTACAGCATGACGAGCACGACGCCCAGGCGTGCCTGGAAGTGATCAACGCCGATGAAGTGCACACCGTTGATATTGCACCTGCCGTGCGTGCACTGGCCGCAGAGGTGCAAGCATTGAAAGACGGCTCGCCGTCACTGGTGGACTTCGTCGTGGGCAACGTCAAGGCGCGTACGCGCATGGTCGCGCAGTACACCATCGCTGGCGCCCGCGCTGGCCTGGTGATCGGCACCGACCACGCCGCCGAGGCAGTGATGGGCTTCTTTACCAAGTTTGGTGACGGTGCCTGCGACCTGGCCCCGTTGAGCGGCCTGGTAAAGAACCAAGTGCGGGCCATTGCGCGCAGCTTTGGGGCGCCGGAGTCGCTGGTGGAGAAGGTGCCTACTGCGGACCTGGAAGACCTGGAACCAGGCAAGCCTGACGAGGCGTCGCATGGCGTGACCTACCAACAGATCGATGCCTTCCTGCATGGGCTGCCGGTTGAGCAGGAAGCGTTCGACATCATCGTCGCCACCTACCGCAAGACCCAACACAAGCGCGAACTGCCGTTCGCACCGTGAGACCTCTGGGGCCGCTTTGCGGCCCTTTCGCGACACAAGGCCGCTCCTACAGGACTGTAGGCGCGGCCTTGTGTCGCGAAGGAGGGCAAAGCCCTCCCCTGCTTTCAAGCTGTCATTACTTGACTACAACCTTGCCCTTCATCATCGAGATGTGGCCGGGGAAGGTGCAGAAGAAGCTGTAATCGCCACCCGCCTCCAGCTTGGAAGTGTCGAACTTCACTTCGGTTTCTTTCTCAGGTGCACCGATCATCGCGGTGTGGGCGATGATGTTGGCGTTGTCTTCCTTCAGATAGCCTTTGTCGATGCCCTGGCTCATGCCTTCAGTGGCAATGGCCTGCATGTCGGCAGTCTCGCTGATCACCAGATTGTGGCCCATCACGTTTTTCGGCAGGTTGCCGGAATGGGTCAGCTTCACGGTGAACTCTTTGCAGCTCTTGTCGACGGTGAATTCCTTGGTGGTGTAGGACATCTGGTCAGTCGAGTCGACAGTTACCGAGCACTCGGCGGCGAAGACGGAGGCGCTGGCGAGGGTCAGCAGGGATACCGCTACAGCTTTCGCAAACATCATGAATCTCCTTGGCAGGGTTTTATCAATTGCGAGACTGCCTGAAACCGTTCAGCCCCTTGCTGACATGCATCAAAGGGTGTCAAGTGGTCAGCCAGTTGAATTGTTCAATGGATTGTATACAACCAATCTAAGGGCACATCATGCCCTTTTAATGGACGATGGGACAACCTCTCATTCAGGAGCAACTGCAATGGCCCTCTCAAGTTTCATGAACAGCCTGCTCGCCGCCTACGCCCACGGGGCCAGCGGTGCGATCTGTGAATTCTCCCGCCCGGAGTGACAACTGCCTTCGAACATTAAGGCCAGGCTTGTTTGATGCGGATGGACTCAACGAGAAGTCGCGTGGTTTTCTCGGCCTTGGCGGCGAAGTGGGTCGACAAGAAGCCTGATTGACCCAGAGGCTTTTGGGACCGCTTTGCGGTCCTTTCGCGACACAAGGCCGCTCCAACATCGACCGCGCTGCCAAATGAATTGTGCTTGCGCGGACATTGCAGGAGCGGCCTTGTGTCGTGATGGGCTGCAAAGCAGCCCCAAGAATCAATCAGCGCGGAATGACAGGCTGGCGCGGCTTCTTGCTGCCTTTGCCACCACCTTTTGCCGCTTCCTTGCGCTCCTTGGCCGCCTGCTGGTTGCGGGCGAACGCTTCAGCCTTGGCCTTCTCACGCTTGTCCCACGGCTTGCTGCCGTCACTGCCACGCGGCGGCAAACCGGTGTGCTGGGTGAGGATCTTCTGATCCTTGCCCACCTTGTGGCTGCCGGCCGGCGTCGAGTTCTTGCGCCGTGCACTCTGGTAGGTGTCGGTCTGTGGCTGGTGCAGCGGTATCAACTGATGCTTGCCCGGGCCAATGAGGTCGGCACGGCCCATACGCTCTAGTGCCTCGCGCAGCATCGGCCAGCCCTTAGGATCGTGGTAGCGCAGGAACGCCTTGTGCAAGCGGCGCTGCTCGTCGCTCTTGACGATCTCCACGCCTTCACTCTTGTAAGTGACCTTGCGCAGCGGGTTCTTGCCCGAGTGGTACATGGCCGTGGCCGAGGCCATGGGCGACGGGTAGAACGCCTGCACCTGGTCGGCGCGGAAGCCGTTGCCCTTGAGCCACAGGGCGAGGTTCATCATGTCTTCGTCGGTGGTGCCTGGGTGCGCAGCGATGAAGTACGGGATCAGGTACTGCTCTTTGCCCGCCTCTTTCGAGTACTTCTCGAACATGCGCTTGAAGCGGTCGTAGGAGCCGATGCCGGGCTTCATCATCTTGTCCAGCGGGCCACGCTCGGTGTGCTCCGGGGCAATCTTCAGGTAACCGCCCACGTGGTGGGTGACCAGCTCCTTGACGTACTCCGGCGATTCCACTGCCAGGTCATAGCGCAGGCCCGACGCGATCAGGATCTTCTTCACACCCGGCAGGGCGCGTGCCTTGCGATACAGCTCGATCAGCGAGCTGTGGTCGGTGTTGAGGTTTTCGCAGATGCCCGGGAACACGCACGACGGCTTGCGGCAGTGCTTCTCGATCTCCGGGCTCTTGCAGGCGATGCGGTACATGTTGGCCGTCGGCCCGCCAAGGTCGGAGACCACGCCGGTGAAGCCAGGGACCTTGTCACGCATCTCCTCGATTTCATGCAGGATCGACTCGTGGGAGCGGTTCTGGATGATCCGGCCTTCGTGCTCGGTGATCGAGCAGAAGGTACAGCCGCCGAAGCAGCCACGCATGATGTTCACCGAGAAGCGGATCATCTCGTAGGCCGGGATGCGCTCCTTGCCGTAGGCCGGGTGCGGAATACGGGCATAGGGCATGCCGAACACGTAGTCCATTTCCTCGGTGGTCATTGGAATGGGTGGCGGGTTGAACCACACATCCACTTCGCCGTGCTTCTGCACCAGCGCACGAGCGTTGCCAGGGTTGGTCTCCAGGTGCAACACACGGTTGGCGTGGGCGTAGAGCACCGGGTCGTTACGCACCTTCTCGAACGATGGCAGGCGGATCACCGACTTGTCGCGGGTCATGCGCGGGCTGTCGAGGATCTGCACGACCTTGGCTTCGTTCGGGTCTTCCTGGTCGCCCTTGGCCTGCTCGATGGCGCAGGCCTGGGTGTCCTGGGTATTGACGTACGGGTTGATGATCTTGTCGACGCGGCCAGGGCGGTCGATGCGGGTCGAGTCGATCTCGTACCAGCCCTCGGGCGTGTCACGACGCACGAATGCGGTACCGCGCACATCGGTGATGCTTTCGATGCTCTGGCCACTGGACAGGCGCTGGGCGACCTCGACGATCGCCCGCTCGGCGTTGCCGTACAGCAGGATGTCGGCGCTGGCGTCGATCAGGATCGAATGGCGAACCTTGTCCTGCCAGTAGTCATAGTGGGCGATGCGGCGCAGCGATGCCTCGATGCCACCGAGCACGACCGGCACGTGCTTGTAGGCTTCCTTGCAGCGCTGGCTGTACACCAGGCTGGCACGGTCAGGGCGCTTGCCGGCCATGCCGCCCGGGGTGTAGGCATCGTCAGAGCGGATTTTCTTGTCTGCGGTGTAGCGGTTGATCATCGAGTCCATGTTGCCCGCCGCGACGCCGAAGAACAGGTTCGGCTCACCAAGCTTCATGAAGTCGTCTTTGGACTGCCAGTTCGGCTGGGCAATGATGCCCACGCGAAAGCCCTGGGCTTCCAGCAGGCGGCCGATGATGGCCATGCCGAATGACGGATGATCGACGTAGGCATCACCGGTCACGATGATGATGTCGCAGGAATCCCAGCCGAGCAGATCCATTTCCTCCCTGCTCATCGGCAGGAAAGGTGCTGGCCCGAAGCATTCGGCCCAGTACTTGGGATAGTCGTAGAGTGGTTTGGCTGCTTGCATGTCAGTGACCGGTTCTGTTGTGCAGGGAAATCGCGGGCGCGGAATATAGCACAAAATTTGACCAAATCCGACGATAGCCGTCGGATTCATACGCTAGTGGGCTGTGATACCCGCGTAGCCTTTTATTCGTCGTCGTCGAAGTTGTACATGCCCGGTGCGAGGTTCTCGAAGCGGGTGTACTTACCGATGAACGCCAGGCGGACGAAGCCGATGGGGCCGTTACGCTGCTTGCCGATGATGATTTCGGCAACGCCTTTGTGCTCGGTCTCCGGGTGGTAAACCTCATCCCGGTACACGAACATGATCACGTCGGCGTCCTGCTCGATTGCACCCGATTCACGCAAGTCGGAGTTCACCGGGCGTTTGTTCGGGCGCTGTTCCAGGGAGCGGTTGAGCTGCGAAAGGGCGATGACCGGGCAGTTGAATTCCTTGGCCAGGGCCTTTAGCGAGCGGGAAATCTCGGAAATTTCGTTGGTCCGGTTGTCACCGGCCGAGCCCGGGATCTGCATCAGCTGCAGGTAGTCGACCATGATCATGGCGATCTCGCCGTGCTCACGCGCCAGGCGGCGGGTACGCGCCCGCATCTCCGAGGGGCTGATGCCGGCGGTATCGTCGATGAACAGCTTGCGGTCGTTGAGTAAGTTGACCGCCGACGTCAGGCGCGGCCAGTCGTCATCGTCCAACTGACCGGAACGCACCTTGGTCTGGTCGATGCGGCCAAGGGAAGAGAGCATACGCATGATCAGCGATTCGCCTGGCATCTCGAGGGAGAACACCAACACCGCCTTGTCGGTACGCAACACGGCATTTTCCACGAGGTTCATGGCGAAGGTGGTCTTACCCATCGACGGACGGCCGGCCACGATGACCAGGTCGGCAGCCTGCAGGCCGCTGGTTTTCGCGTCCAGGTCGGTGAAGCCGGTGGAAACACCGGTGATGTCGCTGTCGGAGTTGAACAGCGTGTCGATCCGGTCGATAGCCAGGGTCAACAGTTCGTTGACGCCCACCGGGCCGCCGGTCTTGGGCCGCGCCTCGGCGATCTGGAAGATCTGCCGTTCGGCATCATCGAGGATTTCGGCGGCATTGCGCCCTTGCGGGTTGAAGGCGTTGTCGGCGATGTCGGTACTGATGCTGATCAGCTGGCGCAACGTTGCCCGCTCGCGAATGATCGCGGCGTAGGCCTTGATGTTGGCAACCGACGGGGTGTTCTTGGCAAGCTCTGCCAGGTACGCCAGGCCGCCAACCTGGGTCGACAAGCCTTCCTTGTCCAGTTGCTCGTGCAGGGTGACGACGTCGAACGGCTGGTTGGCGTCGGCCAGCTTGTGCACGGCACGGAAGATCAGGCGGTGGTCATGCCGATAGAAATCGCCATCCGAAACCTGATCCAGCACCCGCTCCCAGGCGTTGTTGTCCAGCATCAGGCCACCGAGCACGGCCTGTTCGGCCTCGATGGAATGCGGCGGCACCTTGAGGGCAGCGGTTTGCAGGTCTAGCTGTTCGGGATTGGTGATCTCGTTCATGGCCACGAAAGAATTCTGGAGGATGAAAAAGACAAAGGGCACGGCCTGTTCAGAGACAGGACGTGCCCGATGTTAACCGGGCAGCCCGCGAGGAGCTACCCAGTCAGCGCAGCTTAGGCAGCTACGACGACCACACGTACGGTGGCTTCAACGTCGCTGTGCAGGTGCACGGCTACGTCGTATTCGCCAACCTGACGGATGGTGCCGTTCGGCAGACGAACTTCAGCCTTGGCCACTTCAACGCCGGAGGCGGTCAGGGCGTCAGCGATGTCGTGGGTGCCGATCGAACCGAACAGCTTGCCTTCGTCGCCAGCGGTGGCAGTGATGGTCACTTCCAGCTCGGCCAGTTGGGCAGCGCGGCTTTCAGCCGACGATTTACGGTCAGCAGCTGCTTTTTCCAGCTCGGCGCGACGCTCTTCGAACGCAGCCAGGTTGGCGGCGTTGGCAACGGTGGCCTTGCCGAATGGCAGCAGGAAGTTACGGCCGTAACCAGCCTTAACCTTAACTTTGTCGCCCAGGTTGCCCAGGTTAGCGACTTTTTCCAGCAGGATCAGTTCCATTTGGTAAAACCTCTTAACTTTTAACCTTCACCGTTCGCGGAGTCATTCCCCTCAGGGGACTTGCGACCGCGAAAATCAATCAGGCTGTCGACAATGGCCAGAACCACGAGCAACGGATAAATCAGCTGCATTATCAGCGGCAGTGTCACGTACATGCCGACCAGCCAGAAACCGGCCAGCCGACCCTGTGCCACCAGCCCGTGCATCAAGGCGATGCCGGCCAGGACGAGCACCAGGCTGGACGCGGAAGCCAGGACGATGAACTGCGGGCCGATGAACGGACCCAACACCATCGCGGCAACCAGAGCCAGCATGACTGCCCGCGGCAACTTCAGGGCGCGAAACTCGCGACCGAAGCCTCCAGGGTTGTACAACGCTGCTTGCCAATAACGCGCCAGCATCAAAGCCAGCACGCTGAACAACTGCAGCATCACCGCTGTGGAAGCGACCAGCACAGGGCCGATCAGCTCACCGGGAATGACTGGCTTGCCTTCGATTTGCGGCAACGCTTCGGAAAGCGCCTTGGCCAACACTTCGAAGGTTTCGCGCAGTACCGCGTCCAGGATGAGGCTGTAGACCAACCCCAACACAACACTGGACAACAACACCCGGCTCCAGGAATGCCCGGCACGCAACAAGGCGGCCAGCCCCAGTGTTCCCAACAGCACCAGCAAGGTGCTTGGATCACCGAAGGCCCAAATGGCCACCGCCGGCAAAAGGCCGAAAGCGATGACCGTTGAAGCGTCCTTGAACCCGCGCCGCAGCAGCACAAGGCTCCCGGCAGCGGCACTCAACCAGAACAGCAGCGGTAATACCGCACTCACGACCACCACCAAGGTGGCCTGCACACGACCGCGCATGATGAAATCAGCCAACGCTCGCATGCTTATCCCTTACTACTTGTCGACGACCCGGTCTCAGCGGCCGTGGCTGTCGGTGTAGGGCAGCAGGGCCAGGAAGCGGGCGCGCTTGATAGCGGTAGCCAGCTGACGCTGATAACGAGCTTTGGTACCGGTGATACGGCTTGGAACGATTTTGCCGGTTTCGGATACGTAAGCTTTCAGGGTGTTGAGATCTTTGAAGTCGATCTCTTTCACGTCTTCAGCAGTGAAGCGGCAGAATTTACGACGACGGAAGAAACGTGCCATGTAATAGGCTCCTCAAAAGGTCCGTGGATTACTCGTCAGCGTTATCGCTGGAGTCGCTGTCATTGCTGTCGTCGCCTTCGGCGGAGTCAGCATGCTCAGGACGCTCACGACGCTCACGGCGCTCGCTGCGGTTCTCTTCGGCCTTCAGCATCTCGGACTGACCGGTTACGGCTTCGTCGCGACGGATGACGAGGTTACGGATCACGGCATCGTTGTAGCGGAAGTTGTCTTCCAGCTCGGCCAGGGCCTTGCCGGTGCACTCAACGTTCAGCATCACGTAGTGAGCCTTGTGAACATTGTTGATTGCGTAGGCCAGTTGACGACGGCCCCAGTCTTCCAGGCGGTGGATCTTGCCACCATCTTCTTCGATCAGCTTGGTGTAACGCTCAACCATGCCGCCGACTTGCTCGCTCTGGTCCGGGTGAACCAGGAAGATGATTTCGTAATGACGCATGAATGCTCCTTACGGGTTAGTAGTCTGCCAGCGTATCTGGTCAGACAAGGAGTGAATGACACTGTATGTCTTGCCATGGAGGGGAGGCACATGTGCGCCTGCCAGCTCGGCAAGGGGCGCAATTGTAGAGAAGGCGGTGCACACAAGCAAGGTGATTGGCGATTATTTGAACAGCCGGAAACACTTTACCTTGGGCGAGCCCTACCGCCAGCTCGCCGGCTTGCAGCGAAGCACCACAGCCATTGAACCTGGCGTGGTGCTTTTGGGAGCCGGCTTACCGGCGATAGGGCCGCTACAGTGTCGACAGATCAGCGCTTGGCCTGGCGCTGGCGCACTGCCTCGAACAGGCAGACGCCCGTAGCCACTGAAACGTTCAGACTGCTGACGCTGCCCGACATTGGCAACTTGACCAGGAAATCGCAGTGTTCACGGGTCAGCCGGCGCATGCCCTTGCCTTCCGCGCCCATGATCATCACCAACGGGCCGGTCAGGTCCTGCTGATAGATCTCCTGCTCGGCCTCACCGGCCGTACCCACCACCCACAGGCCACGCTGCTGAAGCTTCTCCAGGGTACGCGCCAGGTTGGTCACCGCCACCAGCGGAATCACTTCCGCTGCGCCGCAGGCCACCTTGCGCACCACCGGTGTCAGCGTCGCCGATTTATCCTTGGGCACCACCACTGCCGTAGCCCCGGCAGCATCGGCGGTGCGCAGGCAGGCGCCGAGGTTGTGCGGGTCAGTGACGCCGTCCAGCACCAGGATCAGCGGTGGCGTTTCGGTGCGCTTGAGCAACTCCTCGAGCATCAATTCGCCCCACACCTGGCTTGGGCTGACCTCGGCAACAACGCCCTGGTGCACGCCCTCGACCCAGGCATCGAGCTCACGGCGCTCGGCCTGGCCAACCTGCACACGGTTTTCTGCGGCCAGCGCCAGCAACGCCTGGATGCGTGGCTCGCTGCGCCCTTCCGACAGCCAGATCTGCTTGACCCGCTTCGGATGGTGCTGCAGCAGCGCCTGCACGGCATGCACACCGTAGATTTTTTCCAGCTGACTCATGACTTGTTCTTGCTCTTGCGTGGCGCGCCGGATTTCGGCGGGCCTTTACGGTGCTTGGTGGGCTTGCCGGAGGGCTTGCCGCCTTTGTCCGACTTGCTGCCGGCGTTGCCACCAGTGCGCGCGTCGGTCATCAGCGCCTTCTTCATTTCGCGACTTTTGCGCACTTCAGCATTACGCTGCACGGCATCTTTCGGGAAGTAAGCCTCGGCGGTCTCGCTCTTGCGGCTGCGCGGTTTCGGAGTGGCCTTGGCCTCCACCACTGGCTGCTGCTCGGCCTTTTCTGCGGCCGGTGCGGCGCCACGGCCCTTGCGCCCTATCGGCGCAGCGAGCTGCTGATCGGACACTTCGAAGTCGATCTTGCGCTCGTCTAGGTCAACGCGCATGACCTTGACCTCGATGGTGTCGCCCAGACGGAAGCTACGCCCGGTGCGCTCACCCGACAAGCGGTGATGCACGGGGTCGAAGTGGTAGTAGTCACCCGGCAGCGCACTGACATGCACCAGGCCTTCGACGTAGATATCGGTCAGCTCGACAAACAGCCCAAAACCGGTGACCGCAGTGATCACACCCGGGAAGGTCTCGCCCACACGGTCCTTCATGAACTCGCACTTGAGCCAGTTGACCACGTCACGGGTGGCTTCGTCGGCGCGGCGCTCGGTCATGGAGCACTGCTCGCCGAGCTGGTCGAGGGTGTTCACGTCGTACGGATAGATACGCGCTTTGGGAATGCTCATGGCGCCGGCACGCTTGACGTGCGGAGTATCGACCTTGGAACGGATGATGCTGCGGATGGCGCGGTGCACCAGCAGGTCCGGGTAACGACGGATCGGCGAGGTAAAGTGCGTGTACGCCTCGTAGTTCAAACCGAAGTGGCCGTTGTTGTCGGTGCTGTACACCGCCTGGCTCAGCGAACGCAGCATCACCGTCTGGATCAGGTGGAAGTCCGGGCGCCCGGCAATGCTTGCAAGCAGTGCCTGGTAGTCCTTGGGCGAAGGGTCCTTGCCTTTGTGCAGGCTAAGGCCCAGCTCGCCGAGGAAGGCACGCAGCTTTTCAAGGCGCTCCGGTGGCGGGCCATCGTGCACGCGGTACAGCGCCGGCACGCCATGCTTGTTGAGGAACTCGGCCGTGGCGACGTTGGCCGCCAGCATGCATTCCTCGATCAGCTTGTGGGCATCGTTGCGCACGGTCGGGCGGATTTCCGCGATCTTGCGCTCTTCACCGAAGATGATGCGGGTTTCCTGGGTTTCGAAGTCGATGGCGCCGCGGGCGTGACGGGCATCGAGCAGCACCTTGTACAGGTTGTACAGGTTCTTCAGGTCCGGCAGGACCTCCTGGTACTCCTCGCGCAGCGCCTTGCCCTCGCGGGTACGGGCATGCTCGAGCATGCTGCTGACCTTGTTGTAGGTCAGGCGGGCATGAGAATGGATCACACCTTCGTAGAACTGGTAGTCGACCATCTGGCCGGCCTTGTTCATGGTCATTTCGCAGACCATGGCCAGGCGATCGACGTGCGGGTTCAGCGAGCACAGGCCGTTGGACAGCTCCTCGGGGAGCATCGGGACAACACGCTCGGGGAAGTACACCGAGTTGCCACGCTGCTGCGCCTCGACATCCAGGGCAGAGCCCAGACGCACGTAGCTGGACACGTCAGCGATGGCCACATAGAGGCGCCAGCCACCAGAGAACAGCCGCAGCTTGCCAAGCGGCTCACAATAAACAGCGTCGTCGAAGTCGCGGGCATCTTCGCCGTCGATGGTGACGAAGGGCAAGTGGCGCAGGTCGATACGCTTTTCCTTGTCCTTCTCTTCGACATCGGAGCGGAACTTGCGCGCTTCCTTGATCACGTCCTGGGGCCAGACGTGCGGGATGTCATAGCTGCGCAGGGCAACATCGATTTCCATGCCCGGCGCCATGTAGTTGCCGATCACTTCGACCACATCGCCTTGTGGCTGGAACCGCGGGGTTGGCCAGTGGGTGATCTTGATCTCGACGAACTGGCCGATCTTGGCGCCACCGTTACGGCCCGCGGTCACCAGCACTTCCTGCTGGATCTTCGGGTTGTCCGGCGTCACGTAACCGATGCCGCCTTCTTCGAAGTAGCGGCCGACCACACTTTCGTGGCCGCGGGAAATGACTTCTACCAGCACACCTTCACGGCGGCCACGGCGGTCGAGCCCCGAGACACGCGCCAAGGCACGGTCGCCATCGAATACCAGGCGCATTTGCGACGGGCTGAGGAACAGGTCGTCGCTGCCATCGTCAGGGATAAGGAAACCGAAACCGTCGCGGTGGCCGGAGACCCGGCCGCAGATCAGGTCCAGTTTGTCTACCGGGGCATATGTGCCGCGCCGGGTATAGATAAGCTGGCCGTCACGCTCCATGGCGCGCAGACGACGACGCAAGGCTTCGATCTGGTCTTCTTCGTAAAGACCGAACTCGGCCGCCAGCTCCTCGCGCGCGGCCGGTTCGCCACGGTCGGCAAGGCGCTGCAGGATCAGCTCACGGCTGGGGATAGGGTTGTCGTATTTTTCCGCTTCGCGAGCGGCCTCGGGATCGAGGGATTGCCAATCGGCCATCAGAAGGGGTTCACCTTGGGGTATATAGATATGAATTCTGGCATAGGCCTATTGAAACCGGAAATGTCGGGCTTGGACAGCCCCAGCAGCATGTCCGCAGTGCGGCAATAGGCGTGTGGAATCAACAAGTTGAATTTTTTGAAATTTTTTTTGATCAAGGGCTTTACAGCCCCCGGGAGCGTCCGTATAGTGCGCACCACAACGACGGACAACCCCGAAGTTGTAGTAGAGATGAACGGCGCTGTAAAGCATCTTTTTATCTCGAATGTGTGCCCAGGTGGCGGAATTGGTAGACGCGCTGGTTTCAGGTATCAGTGACCGCAAGGTCGTGGAAGTTCGAGTCTTCTCCTGGGCACCAAGTATTTCAAGTAACAGATGACCAAGGATCTGTTACTACTGTGTGAAAGCGAACGATAGTCGCCTTCATCAGACGATGTAAAGCTTTGCCCAGGTGGCGGAATTGGTAGACGCGCTGGTTTCAGGTATCAGTGACTTAACGGTCGTGGAAGTTCGAGTCTTCTCCTGGGCACCATTCAAAAAACCCACTAGCTTGCTAGTGGGTTTTTTCTTGCCTGCGATTTTTGTGTCACCCTCCCCTGCAGGGCCAGCCATCCGACGATGGGCTAACCATGAATTTCTCGTCACACGGCCACTTGAGAACCGATTTCGTTTACCATTGTTTCCAAATATGTAGCCGTAAGCGAGGAAGTACCCGCATGACGATCCGTCCGCAACCGCTGATGCGCACCCTGGCCGCCGCTGTCCTTAGCCTGGTGATGGGCGCTCCGGCCGCCATGGCAGACGACCCGGTCACTCTGACCATGTACAACGGTCAACACAAGGAAATCGGCGAAGCCATCGCCAAGGCCTACGAGGCCAAGACCGGCATCCATATCAATATCCGCAAAGGCAGCAGCAATCAGCTGGCCAGCCAGATCATCGAGGAAGGCGACCGCTCGCCGGCCGACATCATCTACACCGAAGAATCGCCACCACTGAACAACCTGGGCGAACTGGGCTTGCTGGCGAAGATCGACGACGCCACGCTGAACATGCTGCCCAAGGAATACGTTGCCGCCAACGGTTCCTGGATGGGCGTGACCGCCCGCACCCGCGTGGTGGTGTTCAACCCGAAGAAGATCGATGAGAAAGACTTGCCGCAATCGGTAATGGATTTCGCCAACCCCGAGTGGGACGGCAAGGTCGGTTTCGTACCGACCAGCGGTGCATTCCAGGAACAGGCCGTGGCCATCCTCAAGATGCACGGGCGTGACGCTGCCGAAGAGTGGCTGACCGGCCTGAAAGCCTTCGGCAAGACCTACACCAACAACATGGTCGCACTCAAGGCCGTGGAAAAAGGCGAAGTCGCCGCCGTGCTGGTGAACAACTACTACTGGTACGCCCTGGAGCGCGAGCGCGGCAAGCTCGATTCGAAGCTGTATTACCTGGCCGACGGCGATGCCGGTGGCCTGGTGACCATCTCCGGCGCCGCAGCGGTCAAGGCCAGCAAGCACCCGAAAGAAGCGCAGGCCCTGCTCAACTGGATGGCCAGCGAAGAAGGTCAGCGTGTGATCACCCAGACCACCGCTGAATACCCGCTGCACAAAGGCATGGTCTCCGACCGTGGCCTGAAGCCGTTCGAAGACCTGCGCCCGCCGAAAATCTCGCCGGCCGACCTGGGCAATGCCGAGGAAGCGCTGGAGCTTGAACGCGAGGTCGGCCTGCTCTGATGACCGCCGCCCTGTCCGAGCCGGTGCCGGTACGCTTCGTACCGCGCCGCAAGCGCCCCTCCATCTGGGTGGTGCTGCCTGTACTGTTTCTGGTGGCGATGAGCTTGCTGCCATTGCTGTACGTCGCGATGAAAGCCTGGGAAGCCGGCTGGCGAGAAGCCTTGCACCTGCTCTGGCGCCCGTTCGTCTGGGGCCTGATGCGCAACACCCTGATGCTGATGGTCGGGGTGACGGTGGCGTGCATGGTGGTTGGCCTGGCGCTGGCGTGGCTGCTCGAACGCAGCAACCTGCCGGGCCGTCGGCTGTGGGGCGTAGTGCTATGCCTGCCCTTCGCCGTGCCCTCGTTCGTCAGCAGCTTTACCTGGGTGTCGCTGAGCTCGGACTTCGAGGGACTGGGCGGAGCTATCCTGGTCATGGCCCTGTCCAAGTACCCGCTGATATTCCTGCCGGTGGCCGCCACCCTGCGCAACCTCGACACTTCGCTTGAAGAGTCGGCGCGCACCCTGGGCTGCAGCCGCTGGGGCGTTTTCACCAAGGTCACCCTGCCGCTGCTGTGGCCGTCGATGCTCGGCGGCGCATTGCTGATCGCCCTGCACATGCTGGTAGAGTTCGGCGCGTTGTCGATCCTGGGCCTGCAGACCTTCACCACGGCGATCTACCAACAGTTCGAGCTGGAGTTCAGCAACTCCAACGCCGCCATGCTCTCGGCGGTACTGCTGGCACTGTGCCTGGTGATGCTCTGGCTGGAACTGAAGGTGCGCGGCAAGGCCCGCCACGTACGCATCGGTCAGGGCGTGGCACGCCGCGCGCAGCCGGTACGCCTGGGTAGCTGGGCGCCGCTGGCGCAACTGTTCTGCCTGGGCCTGGCGATACTGGGCAGCGGTATTCCACTGGCCATGCTCGGTTACTGGCTGAGCGTGGGGTCTTCGGCGGCGTTCCCGGTGGCGGAGATTTCTAAGGCGCTGCTGACCTCTCTGTCGGTGTCACTGGGCGGCGCCGGTTTCTGCGTGCTGCTGGCGTTGCCGGTGAGCTTCCTGGTGGTGCGCTACAAAGGCCGCCTGGCGCTCTGGGCCGAGCGCCTGCCCTACCTGCTGCATGCCCTTCCCGGCCTGGTGATCGCCCTGACGCTGGTAGTGTTTTCCCTGCACTACGTGCCGGCGCTGTACCAGACCGCTGCATTGCTGCTGCTGGCCTATGCGCTGTTGTTCCTGCCTTTGGCGCAGGCCCCTGTGCGCACCGCGCTGAACAAGGCATCGCCAACCCTGGAAGAAGCCGCCCGCACCCTGGGTGCCAGCAGTTTCGCGGCGTTCTGCCGGGTGACCTTGCCGATCATCTTCCCAGCATTGGCGGCCGCCTTCGCACTGGTGTTCCTCGATGCCATGAAGGAGCTGACTGCCACCCTGCTGCTCAGCCCGACGGGCATGACCACCTTGGCCACCGAGGTCTGGGCGCATACCGCCAACGTCGAGTTCGCGGCGGCGGCACCTTATGCGGCGTTGTTGATTGTGGTTTCGGGGTTGCCGGTGTATCTGCTGACTACGCGGATGTATTTGAACAAGGCGTGAGAACCTGTCCAGGCTGCCGAACAGCCTGGACCGTCACTAGGCGCTGTACACACAAAAAGGCTATCACCAATATCAGGGGCAAACGCTTGCCGCGGCCTGCACAAGTCACTTCCTGGACATGATCCGCAAGACCCGCAGAAACAGATTGATAATGTCTAGATAAAGCGAGGCGGCGCTGTCGATTGCATTATCCACGGTACGCTCGATTTGGTTCGCACGCCCCCAATCCACCCCAATATAACCACAGAAGATAGCTGCAACGATCCAATCCATTGCCGCCAGGTGGGTGCCGAACAACAGGGCTTGCCCCAACTCGACGACAATAGTAATTACCAAGGCAATGAACAGTGACGCTTCGATACGCTTGAAGAAGCCGGGAAACACCGTACCCAGCAGCATCATGCCCACGGTCAGCAAAGCGGTCGTTTGCGCTGCCTGCACGATGTTTTCATGCGAATAGTCCGGGAGGACGACGACAAGCAGCAAGCTGATCGGAAGCACGATCAGGTTATATCCAAGAAAGCTGTACAGCGGTTTTTCAGATTTGAAGATGATGGCGACACCCGTCATCGCCGTGATCATGTAACCCACCAAAAACAGCATTATGGGTATGGCCCGAACGATCTCAGCTGGCACCGTGGCCACCAGATACCAGTTGACGGCAAAGCCCCACAGCAGTACTGCGCCGAGGATGAGATTGTATGTGTTGGCAGAAATCTGATGATTGGTTCCGACTCGGTTGAAAGTTTCGTTTTCCAGCATGCTCGCTGTGCTCCTCGATACTGCCTCTATAAATTTCAATCAGAATGACGTAGTTTGAACACCCCATGACCACCGAGCTTCTAATTGTAGACACCCGCCACACCCACCATCCCGCCAACATTCGGCGCCATCTAATTAATACTCACTCATACAGACAAAAATTAAAAATGAGATGAACATAAGATTCCACAGGACAACCAATAGATACCGCATCGCCACCGGAAAACTATCTACCTCTCTTGAATCAACCAGCCCTCTATACACGAATATCTTTGGCATAGTCAGCAATATCGAGACCGTACAAATCCGCATGACACGCCCAATCAAGCCCGCCCGCGAATATAGGTTTTTATTCCCTATCACAAAACTAGAGTTGGAAAGCATGGATTCTATGAGCTCTAGATGACGATACGACAAATACACCAACACCAAGAGCGATAGGACCGCCAAAACAAAACACCCCAACACAACCAGATCCACTACACTAATTGTCATGGGTTTAGACTACGATAAAGTACGTCACCAAAATATTCTCCGCCTTGTCCACCTTTCTCCCCACCAATCTTGCCACCTACAGTCCCGCCCAATACAGCACACGCTAATGCACCACTGCCTCCAGTAGGAATACCCAACACCGCCGCGCACACCGCTGTAGCGATAGCACCTCCAACCGCTCCCCCAACGGTGCTGCCGCCAACGCTACCTATCAAAGCGCCCCTTTCGACATACCTGGCTCGCGTGCACTCATCTTCTCGCCCAAAGGTGCATGCTTTATGGATACTCAACCCTGTTGCAGCCACATCGAGTCCGATGCCGATATAAATGCCCTTCTTTATGAGATTTGCAGCCTTAGAAACTCCAGCGACCTTTTCCGCATACCCAACAATTTCACCGGAGTGCAGATAACTCTTCGTGGAAATCCCTAGCGTTCTTTTAGTTGTACCTTTTTTACGCAAGCCCGAGCCGTACGCCGCCAGCCTATCCAGTTGCTCTTCCAACCTGATGAACAAACCCATCCGTTTGGCATAAAATTCATCACGCGCTTTGATTGACACATTCCCCAAGTAATTACGATGAAGCTGCTCGATCTGCCCGAGCGTTGCCTTGATTGCGTCAAGGTGCCTGACGATAAAGGCGCTTGATCGGGCTGAACGATGTTCAGTGGTTGATGAGAGGTACGTATCAGGGCGCGCAGGTGCTCGCCTCGAGCAGCCTGGACTTTCGAACTACACATATGAGCTTACCTCCAGTACTCTATCCAAACAAAAAACAGAACAATCAGTGCAATCAGCAAAATTTGTATAATCCACAAGCGCACTAACAGCCTCTGCAGGTCGATGGGAACCTTAGTAACCTCATCGTTATCTAACAGACCCTTTCGAACGCTAAAATATTTCATAGATAGCATTGCAGAAACTGACCCTAACCGCATGACTTTCCCGAGCAACCCCGCATGAGAATATATTTCTCTATTCACAGCCACCATTCGGCTATTTGACAAGATTGATTCGATACGATCCAAATATCGATACGCAACAAATACCCACACACCAACCATCAAAAACGGCGAAATAATTACAATCACACCAAGCACCGCCAAGTGCAAATTACTCATCGCACTGCCTCATACAAAATCTCCCCCACTCTTTCTCCCAATACCTCACCAAACTCACCGCCAGCAATACCTCCAGCCGCACCCCCCAATACTACGCATGCGAAAGTTGCCGTTCCACCGGTGGGAATACCTACAGCAACACATGCTATTGGCCCCAATACTCCCCCGACATATCCACCAAGTCCTCCCAGCCCCAAGCCCGCAACTAGCGAACTCCTCTCGACATACTCAGCCTTTCTACACTCTTCCTCCCGCCCAAGCACGCAAGCGTTACGAATTGACAGTTCGGTTGACGCCACATCAAGCGCCATCCCTAAATACGTACCTCTTTTAACCCAACTAGCCGCCTTCGCCACGCCAGATATTTTTTCTGCATACCCTTTAATTTCACCACCGTGAAGAAATCTTTTGGTAGATATATCCAGCGCACGCTTGATCTTACCCCGATTGCGCAGCCCTGCCCCATACGCAGCCATACTGTCTAGCTGCGCCTTCAACTTTAAAAACAGCACTGTGCGCTTCGAGTAGAATTCATCACGAGCTTTCAACGTGCCTTGATGCAAATAAACTCGGTGTAGCTGCTCTATCTCCTCTAGCGTTTTCTTGATAGCTTCAAGATGCTTACCCCAAGCGGCACTAGCTGTACCAGCGCCGATGGAAGCACGGGCCAGCAAGCTCTGCAGCAGCTCAAAATTCTCCAGAAGGAAACCGTCAAACCCACCGCCGTTAAATTCAATGTCAAGGTGTATACCTAACGCCTTACCCATGAGAAATGCCTCATGGGCAGTACAGGACGGCGTGCTTGGGTCACCCACAATTATCAGTTCGCCAGGGAAAACAACAGTGTTGACGATATGCGCATTCAACACATCAAATTTGGCCCGCTGATTGGCCGACATCGGCGTATCGGCCTTCAGCGACTCATATGACTGCGCATGCGAATTGATGAAGCTGCGTGCCTCGGACATGGTCGCCCCTCACGCATACTTTTTGTTGTTGATACGGTCCCATCCACCCGTCACGTTTCCACCGGCACTGCCGTCGAGGCGCTTCTGCCGCGTGTAGGTGGTTTTGATCCGCCCGTAGTTGAGCTGTACGACCTCCATCGGCACACCGGAACTGGCGCTCTGGGCGTAGTCAGCGATGATCACTTCTTCGAGCACGACTTCGTAGTACTTGAGCTTGTCGGTACCGGCGCGACACACCACCAGCTTCACTTCCTTCAGGTGCTGGCCCGCACAACTGGCTTCAAGAAGCTTGCAGCTGGCACTGTCCAGGTATTTGGTGAAGGTGAAATTGGTGAGGGTGGTGCGCCCTGAAGATGCGCCACCCGCAGAACTTGCGGTGGCAGACGTGCTTTGGCTGGCACCGAATTTGTAGCCGACGATTTCGATCCAGTTGGCGTATTGCTGGTCCAGCGCTTCGCCAGTGATTTCCGCGATGTGGATATAGGCGTCGAAAGCCATGTGTACCTCTCCCTGGTAACGATTGGTCTGAAAACGACGGTGTTCGGACAGCGTCGATCTGGAGTTGTTCCTCAAGAAGCGAAGCAGAGCATGCCGCCAGGCTTGAGGCCCAGTTGACACTAGTCGTACCTAACTGCAGACGCAATAGTACGCAGATGTTGGAGGTCAAATTAGGAAATAGCCTACAAATTTGACGATAAAGGCGCTTGATCGGGCTGAACGATATTTAGTGGTGATGAGAGGAACGTATCAGGGCGCAGGTGCTCGCCTCGACATCTCCAGCGTTTATGAAACCTAGCGCCGCGCGGGCGGCGCTCGGTCCCAAAGGCGCACAAAAAAACCAAAGGCGAACAACCCGAACCCACCTCGACTCAAGCCCTGAACTGCCCCAGGCTCGCCCGCAGCTGCGCCGCCAAGTCATCCAGCACCTTGCTGCTTGCTGTGGTCTGCATCACCACTTCTGCCGAACGCTCTGCCTGGGCATGAATATTCTCGACCCGCCCACGCACCGCCTGAGCGCCATGTGCCTGCTGTTCCGCCGCCCGAGTCGCCAGGCCGATCGCCGCATGCACCTGCTCCACTGCCGCCTGCACCGACTGCTGCCGGCGCTCGTTGTCGCGCAGCACTCGCAGGCCTTCGCTGGCCTTGAGGCCGGCCTGGCCGATGGTTGTCACGGCCTCCTTGGCGCCCTTCTGCAGCGCCGCGATATGCGCCTGGATGTCGCCGGTAGAGCTTTGTGTCTTGCTCGCCAACGCCCTCACCTCATCGGCCACCACGGCAAACCCGCGCCCGGTCTCACCGGCCCGCGCGGCTTCAATGGCTGCGTTGAGCGCAAGCAGGTTGGTCTGCTCGGCGATACCGTGGATCACGGTCAGCACCACTTCGATCTGCTCGCTCTGCTTGGCCAGCCGTTCGATCACCTGCGAGCCGGTTTCGACCTGGCCAGCCAGGTTC
The DNA here is from genome assembly GCF_009933855.1 of Pseudomonas sp. SG-MS2. Taxonomy (NCBI): domain Bacteria; kingdom Pseudomonadati; phylum Pseudomonadota; class Gammaproteobacteria; order Pseudomonadales; family Pseudomonadaceae; genus Pseudomonas; species Pseudomonas sp. SG-MS2. The sequence continues at coordinate 31,729 of NZ_MOMO01000171.1, forward strand.
TCGATCATGCCGGCCAGTTGCGTCGAAGCGCGGCTGTTCTCATCGGTCGCCTGGCGGATGTCGACCACCTGCTGCAGCGCCGCCTGCATGGCCTGGCTTTCCGCCTGAGCCTCATCAGCCATGCTCGACAGGTCGCGCAGGCTGGCGGCCACTTCGTCGCGTTGCAGCGCTGCGGCAGCATCGGCGCCTGCATTGCGCTGCGTCATGCTGCCGATCTCGATCCCTGTACGCTGTGCCACCTCGCCCGCCTCACGGACAATCGGCTGCAACTTGTCGACGAAACGATTGACCGCCGAGGCCATGTCGCCTATCTCGTCGCGACTGTCGAGGTTGACGCGCTTGGTCAGGTCACCTTCGCCTGCAGCCAAATCGTTGAGCGCAGTAATCAGCAGGCGCAGCTTGCTGAGCACGCGGCGACCTAGCACCAGGGCCACTACCAGCAACACGCCAACCCCCACCACCACAAGGCCCAGCCCGATGCGCCAACGCAGCTCTGCCGCAGCGTCGCGCACGGTTTGTGCGGTATTGGCCTGCATCGCCGTAGCACTCCCCTGTGCGGTTTCCAGGCGCTCGCGCAAGGCCTTGCCGCTGTCGGCTGCGGCTGCACCGAGGCTGTCGCCCACCAATTGTTCACCGCTGGTGATCAAGGCAGCGAAGCGCTGGTCCAAGGCTTTGAGTTCCTGATCGACACCGGCAGTGGATACCCCCATCAGCACCTTGCCGATTTCCGCGCCGTTGGGGCTGATCGAGGCCTCGACGAAATACACCGAAGGGTCGCGGCGAGCGGCATCCAGTACCTTGTCCAATGCCCGTTCACCCTGGCCTTTTTCCATCAAGGCCTGGTTGATCGGGTTCTGCCGGTTCAGGTAGCGGGTCAGGTGCTGACCCTGGGCGTCGTCGTAGATCACGAACAGTACGTTGGGGTTGCGCTGGGCCCGACGTGCGAAATCGGACAGCACCGGCACGTCGTTGTCCCAGATAGCCCGTGGGGCGACCGATGCCAGCAGTTGGGCCATGTCGTTGGCCGAGTCCTTGAGGTTCTTTTCCAGCGTGGTGCGCAGTTGCTGCTGCTCGCTTTGCAGCCGCTCGGACAGCCCGGCGCTAAGGCGCTGTCGTGTACTGCTGGAGAGGCTGTCCAGACCGGCGCGTACGTCCTGCCCAGCTTGCTCAAGGTCGCTGGCGAGCTTACGGCTATCGCTGCCCAGGCGCTCGCCCAGGTCGGCCTCAAGGGCGGTGACAGTGCTTCGGGTCAGCGCAACGGCAACCACTACCTGCACCAAAAGAGCGATACCAAGGGCAACAAACACAGGCCGCAAGAGGCGGCTTCGTAACAGTGAGAGGATGGCAGACACGGTGAAACCCTCGTGCTTTCTGGCGCCACTATTTTGATGGCATCTACAGAAACTTCTTACAGCAAGGGTTGTGCCGGACACAGCAGGGATAAACGCCAAGGTTAAGCAGTGCCATTGTCAGCATCGAGCAGATGCAAAAACGCCGCGCTCCCTTTCAAGAGCGCGGCGTCAGATCAGCCAGGTGGCAGATCAGGCGAACGGATGACGCAGCACGATGGTCTCGTTGCGGTCCGGACCGGTGGAGATGATATCGATCGGTGCGCCGGTCAGCTCCTCGATGCGCTTGATGTAAGCGCGGGCAGCCGCTGGCAGCTCTTCCAGGGTCTTGGCGCCCAGGGTCGACTCGCTCCAGCCTGGCATCTCTTCATACACCGGCTCCAGGCCGATATAGCTGTCAGCGTCGGACGGCGCGTCGATGACCGCGCCGTTCTCGTTCTTGTAGCCGACACAGATGTTGATGGTTTCCAGGCCGTCCAGTACGTCCAGCTTGGTCAGGCAGATGCCCGAGATGCTGTTGACGTCGATGGCGCGACGCAGAATGACGGCATCGAACCAGCCGCAACGACGGGCACGGCCGGTGGTCGAACCGAACTCGTGGCCACGCTTGGCCAGGGTGGCGCCCGTCTCGTCGAACAGTTCGGTCGGGAACGGACCGGAACCGACGCGAGTGGTGTAGGCCTTGGTGATGCCGAGGATGTAGTCCAGGTACATCGGGCCAACGCCAGAACCAGTGGAGATACCGCCAGCAGTGGTGTTGGAGCTGGTGACGTACGGGTAGGTACCGTGGTCGATGTCCAGCAGCGAGCCCTGGGCACCTTCGAACATGATGTCCTTGCCAGCGCGACGCAGGTTGTGCAGTTCGGCGGTGACATCGAGCATCATCGGCTTGAGCTGCTCGGCGTAAGCCATGCACTCGTCCAGGGTCTGCTGGAAGTCGATGGCCGGCTCTTTGTAGTAGTTCACCAGCTGGAAGTTGTGATAATCCAGCAGCTCACCCAGCTTGGCGGCGAAACGCTCACGGTGGAACAGGTCGCCAACGCGCAGGCCGCGACGGGCAACCTTGTCTTCGTAGGCTGGGCCGATACCACGGCCGGTGGTGCCGATCTTGGCTTCGCCACGGGCTTTCTCGCGGGCCTGGTCCAGGGCCACGTGGTACGACAGGATCAGTGGGGCAGCCGGGCTGATGCGCAGGCGCTCGCGCACTGGTACGCCCTTCTCTTCCAGCTTGGTGATTTCACGCATCAGGGCATCGGGCGCAACGACCACGCCGTTGCCGATCAGGCACTGCACGCCTTCGCGCAGGATGCCGGACGGGATCAGGTGCAAAACGGTTTTTTCACCGTTGATCACCAGCGTGTGGCCCGCGTTGTGGCCACCCTGGTAGCGCACTACGGCGGCAGCATGTTCGGTCAGCAGATCGACGATCTTGCCTTTGCCCTCATCACCCCACTGGGTGCCCAGGACGACGACATTCTTACCCATTACATTGGTCCTCATTCACGCAAACTTGGTTGCCGGCCTACTGCCGACGCAGAAACTCAATGGGTCAGCGGCAGAACCTGCCAGCGCCCGTCTTGCTGAATCAATTGCCGATCACAATCCGCCTCGAGAGCAGCACTCAACGGCTGGCCAGGCAGAGCCTGGACCACACGCTGGCCCTCGTTGCGCAACTGGCAGACCTGCTGCCAGAGGGCCGCGTCACCGCTGTCGGGCATCCAGATGCCGCCAGCTGGCAATACGACCTCCGCTCGCCCCAGTGTGACCAGGGTCTTCAAATCCGTGGAGAAACCGGTGGCCGGGCGTGCCCGACCGAAATCTGCGCCGATGTCGTCGTAGCGCCCGCCTTGGGCGATCGATTGACCTTCGCCAGGCACGAACACGGCGAACACCACACCGGTGTGGTAGTTGTAACCACGCAACTCGCCAAGGTCGAAGTACAGCGGCAGCTCCGGATAGCGCGACGCCAGGCGATCAGCGATCGCCAACAGGTCGTCAAGCGCCGCCAGCACGCTGGCCGGGGCACGACCCAGGCGCACACGGGCTTCGGCCAGCACTTCGCGGCCACCGCACAGCTCGACCAGAGCGCGCAGCATGTTGCCCAGGTCCTTCGGCAAGTCGGCAGTCAGTGCCTGCACTTCATCGACCGACTTGCGCTGCAGGGCATCGAACAGCTGCTGTTCGACTGCGCCGGACAAACCGGCGGCGCGCGCCAGGCCACGGTAGATGCCGACATGGCCGAGGTCCATGTGCACATCCGCGACGTCGGTCAGCTGCAGCGTGGCGAGCATCAGGCTGATGACTTCGACATCACTGGTAGGGCTGGCATCGCCGTACAGCTCGGCACCCAGCTGGATCGGGCTGCGCGAAGTGGACAGCGCACGCGGTTGGGCGTGCAGCACACTGCCGGCATAGCACAGACGGCTCGGGCCTTCGCGGCGCAGGGTGTGGGCGTCGATGCGCGCCACCTGCGGGGTAAAGTCGGCACGGAAGCCCATCAGGCGACCGGACTGCGGGTCCACCACCTTGAAGGTGCGCTGATCCAGGTCCTGGCCGGCGCCGGTAAGCAGCGACTCCAGGTACTCGATATGCGGGGTGACGACCAGTTCGTAGCCCCAACTCTGGAACAGGTCCAACACCTGACGACGCGCGATCTCGATACGCGCAGCCTCAGGTGGCAGTACTTCCTCGATGCCATCTGGCAGTAGCCAGCGGTCTACCGTTGCCATTACGCCATTTCCCCTCTGGTCCGGGCGGCTTGCCTGCAGGCGAGCCGTCAGTGAAGCAGGCATTGGCGCACAGCAGCAGGCAGCACTGATCCCAGCGCCGCCACCGTACCCAATACCCTCGAATTGCCTTGCGAACTGACCAAACCGTCAACTGGCGCTTTGCCAATCAACCTTGCAGACGCAAAAAAGCCGGGAAATTTCCCGGCTGCCTCATCATACACCCCTTTTTAATCAGGATGCACCCCGCCTGGTGTTTTAGCTGCCAGGCGGGGCATTTCCCGATCAGAGCATCAGGGCCTGCTCTTGTCCAGGAAGCGGAAGAACTCGTTCTTCGGATCCAGGACCAGGACATCGCTCTTGCTGGAGAAGCTCTCGCGGTATGCCTGAAGGCTACGGTAGAACGCATAGAACTCAGCGTCCTGGGTATAAGCCTTGGCATAGATGGCGGCCGACTGGGCATCACCATCACCGCGGGTTTCTTCCGCTTCACGATAGGCTTCGGCCAGCAGTACGCGGCGCTGACGGTCGGCATCCGCACGGATACCCTCTGCCAGCTCGTTACCCTTGGCACGATGCTCGCGGGCTTCGCGCTCACGCTCGGTGCTCATACGGTCGAACACACTGCGGTTGACTTCCTTCGGCAGGTCGATGGCCTTGACGCGCACATCCACCACCTCGATACCCAGCTCCTTACTGGCCATGCGATTCAGTGATGCCGTGATGTCAGCCATCAGCGCGTCACGTTCACCGGAAACCACTTCGTGCAGGGTACGCTTACCGAACTGGTCACGCAGGCCGCTTTCCAGGCGACGAGACAGACGTTCATCGGCGATCTGCTTGAGGCCGGAAGTCGCGGTATAGAAACGCTCGGCATCCTGAACGCGCCACTTGGCGTAGGCGTCGACCATCACCGCTTTTTTCTCCAGGGTCAGGAACCGCTGGGTCGGGGCGTCGAGGGTCATCAGGCGGGCGTCGAACCTGCGCACCTGGTTCACATAAGGAATCTTCACATGCAGGCCAGGCTGGACATCCGCCTGGACCACACGGCCGAATTGCAGCAGTACCGCACGTTCGGTCTGGGCCACGATGTAGAAGCTGTTCCAGGCCACGACGGCCAGCACCACAGCTGCGATCAGGGCGATCAGCGATTTATTGCTCATCAGCGGCTCTCCCTAGTGCGCATCTGCTGCTGTTGCTGTTGCAGGTCCTGCGCCGCACGTGCGGCAGCATCATTGGCCGACGGCGACACACTGGCAGCCGGCGCGGACGTGTTGCGGCCGCCTTCGACCATCTTGTCCAGCGGCAGGTAGAGCAGGTTGTTCTGCCCGTCCTTGGTTGCCACCATGACCTTGCTGGTATTGCTGTAAACCTTTTGCATGGTCTCCAGATACAGACGCTGACGGGTCACGTCCGGTGCCTTACGGTACTCGGCGAGCAGCTTGGTGAAGCGGTCCGCCTCACCCTTGGCGCGGGCGATGACTTCGTCGCGGTAACCGTTGGCGTCCTCGATGATGCGCTGGGCCTGACCACGGGCTTCCGGCACCACGCCATTGGCGTAGGATTCGGCCTGGTTACGGGCACGCTGCTCGTCTTCGCGGGCACGGATCACGTCGTCGAAGGCTTCCTGTACTTCACGCGGGGCTGCCGCGCTCTGTACGTTGACCTGGGTGACCGTGATACCGGTACGGTAGTTGTCGAGGAAGCGCTGCAGGCGTTCGCGGATATCCACGGCCATCTGCTCACGACCCTCGGTCAACACCTGGTCCATCGAGGTGGAACCCACCACGTGGCGCAGGGCGCTTTCGGTGGCATGCTGCAGGCTGACCTCGGGCTGGTCGACGTTGAGCACGAAGTCCTGCAGGTTGGTGATCTTGTACTGGACGGTCAGTGGCACCTCGACGATGTTCTCGTCTTCGGTGAGCATCTGGCCCTGCTTGGTATAGGCACGCTCGCGCGTGACGTTTTCCATGTACTTGCGATCGATCGGCGGGAAGTAGATGTTCAGGCCGGGACCGACCGTTTCATAGTACTTGCCGAAGCGCAGCACAACGGCCTGCTCCTGCTCGTCGACCACGTACACGGCGCTGTACAGCCAGATGGCAGCCAGTACCGCCAGGCCGATGCCCAGCAGGCCGTAGCCACCGCCCTTGCCGACATTGCGGTCACCGCCGCCACGTTTCTTGCCGCTGCCGAACATGCCGTTAAGGCTGTCCTGCAGTTTGCGGAAGGCCTCGTCCAGATCCGGCGGGCCTTTTTTATCGCCACCACCGCCACCACCACCGCGGCGGCCGCCCCAGGGATCCTGATTGTTCGAGTTGCCACCCGGCTCGTTCCAAGCCATAGCGCTCTCCATCTGATAAAGCAAAGACGCGCCCACGGCGCGCCGTCCAATGCTACAGAATGCCTGCCACTGCTGCCCGACGACCTCGGCGGGCATTTATTGCAAAGTGTGTTGCTCGACAAACACTTGCGGCTCCATGCCTTCGCGGCTGACCAGGCGATTCAACTCGACCCTGGGCAATCGCACACTCAGCAGGCTGCGCCCTTCTTCGTCATGCTCTTCACTCTGCACCGCACCCAAGTCAAAGAATTGCGCGCGCAAGCGGGCAAAACGCTGCTCCAGGCACAGGGTACCGACAAAAAGATCATCCCCCAGCAACTCGGCAATGGCCTGACCAACCAACTCCAGGCCACGGCCATCTCGAGCCGATACCCAGACCCGCTCCGGCTTGCCATCGGCATTGCGCTGGATCTGCGGCTCGACATCTTCAAGCAGGTCGAGTTTGTTATAGACCTCGAGGATCGGCAAGCCTTCGGCACCGATCTCGCCCAATACTGCCAGCACCTGCTCGATCTGCTCCATGCGCTCAGGCTCATGGGCGTCGATCACATGCAGCAGCAGGTCGGAGTTGCTCGACTCTTCGAGCGTAGCCCGAAATGCCTCGACCAGCTTGTGCGGAAGGTGGCGAATGAAGCCCACGGTGTCAGCCAGCACGATAGGCCCAAGGTCGTCGAGCTGGAGCCGGCGCAGGGTCGGGTCGAGGGTGGCGAACAATTGGTCGGCGGCGTACACATCGGATTCAGTCAGCGCGTTGAACAACGTGGACTTGCCAGCGTTGGTGTAACCCACCAGCGATACCGACGGGATATCCGCGCGGCGACGACCTCGGCGAGCCTGCTCACGCTGGCTGCGGACTTTTTCCAGGCGCGACTTGATCTGCCGCAGGCGCACCCGCAACAGGCGCCGGTCGGTTTCCAGCTGGGTTTCACCCGGGCCGCGCATACCGATACCACCCTTCTGACGCTCGAGGTGGGTCCAGCCGCGCACCAGCCGCGTGCTCATGTGCTCGAGCTGGGCCAGTTCGACCTGCAGCTTGCCTTCATGGGTACGCGCCCGTTGGGCGAAGATGTCGAGAATCAGCCCGGTACGATCAAGCACGCGACACTCGAAGACTCGTTCGAGGTTGCGCTCCTGACTGGGCGTGAGGGTGTGATTGAAAATCACCAGGTCAACCTGTTCGGCTTTGACCAGGTCGCGCAATTCCTCGACCTTGCCGCTGCCAATCAGGTATTTGGCGGTAGGCTGATGCCTTGCCACTGTGACCAGCGAGACGATGTCGGCTCCGGCCGACAATGCCAGCTCCTGAAACTCCTGCGGGTCTTCGCGCGCCTCAGGGTTCTGACCTTCCAAGTGAACGAGCAGCGCCCGCTCACCACCACCGTGGCGCTCAAAGAACAATGCAGGCTCCTATCAGGCGTTGCCTGGTTCGCTGTCGCCGTGTTCGGAATCGGACGGGCTTGGCAGGCGAACCGGACGGGCTGGAACCACGGTCGAAATCGCGTGCTTGTAGACCATCTGGCTGACGGTGTTCTTCAGCAGCACCACGAACTGGTCGAACGATTCGATCGAGCCCTGCAGCTTGATCCCGTTGACCAGATAGATCGAAACCGGGACCTTTTCTTTTCTCAAGGTGTTCAAGTAAGGGTCTTGTAGCGAATGCCCTTTTGACATATGCCGCACTCCTGTAAGGATAAATAGTAGAAAATCAAAAAAATCGATAAGTTAGGCCGCCCCTTCGGAAGAATAGACGGCAATCAGCAGGGACTCAGCTCAATATGGAGATGGCCCCAAGGTATTTCAAGGTGCGGGACAGATTGTCGCAGGCCAGGCTGTCGAGCCAGTGCACGTCGGACCAACCGCGCAACCAGGTGAACTGACGCTTGGCCAGCTGGCGAGTAGCAATGATACCGCGTTCGCGCATCTCATTCTCAGTCAGCTTGCCGTCGAGGTAGTCCCAGACCTGCCGATATCCCACTGCCCGTATAGACGGCAGCCCGGCGTGCAAGTCACTTCTGGCTCGCAGCGATCGGACCTCGTCGACGAAGCCCTGTTCCAGCATCTGCGAAAATCGTAACGCAATTCGCTGATGCAGAATGTGACGATCTGTAGGAGCAATCGCCAAACTCGCGACAGTATAGGGCAAATGCCCGCCAGCGCCTGCGTCTGCGCCGCTACTTTCCGCGAATTGACGCTGGCGATGGGCTGTCATGCTCTCGCCACTCACATGATAGACCTCCAACGCACGGATCAGGCGCTGCGGGTCGTTGGGGTGGATGCGTGCGGCCGACTCCGGGTCCACTTCGGCGAGCTGGCGGTGCAACTCGGCCAAACCCAGCGCCTGCGCCCGGGCCTCGAGTTCGGCACGCACCGCAGCGTCAGCCGGCGGCATGTCCGCCAGGCCATCGATCAATGCCTTGTAGTAGAGCATGGTGCCACCGACCAGCAGCGGGACTTTGCCGCGCGCGGTGATTTCGGCCATGGCCTGAAGGGCATCGGTGCGAAACTGCGCAGCCGAGTAGCTCTCGGCAGGGTCGCGAATATCGATAAGACGATGTGGATGGGCAGCCAATACCTCCTTGGAGGGTTTGGCGCTGCCGATGTCCATGCCGCGGTAGACGAGGGCCGAGTCGACGCTGATCAGCTCGCAGGGCAGGACCTTGGTCAGCTCGATGGCAAGGTCGGTCTTGCCGGCCGCCGTCGGGCCCATGAGGAATATTGCTGGGGGCTTGCCGCTCATGTCATCGACCGCGCAGGAAAAGTTTGTCCAGGTCGTCCAGGCCCATCTGGGTCCAGGTCGGTCGGCCATGGTTGCACTGGCCGCTACGCTCGGTGTTTTCCATGTCGCGCAACAGGGCGTTCATTTCAGGAATCGCCAGGCGCCGGTTGGCACGTACGGCGCCGTGACAGGCCATGGTACCGAGCAGTTCGTTGAGGTGCGCCTGAATGCGATCGCTGGTGCCGTACTCCATAAGGTCGGCAAGCACATCCTGGACCAGGCGGTTGGCCTCGGCCTGCTTGAGCAGGGCAGGAATCTGGCGGATCGCCAGCGTCTCGGGGCCCAGGCGCTGCAACTCAAAGCCCAGGCGCTGGAACCACTGGGCATGCTCCTCGGCGCAATCGGCCTCGCGCTGGCTCAGCGCCAGTGACTCGGGCACCAGCAGCGGCTGGCCACTCAGGCCCTCGCTGGCCATCGCCACCTTGAGCCGTTCATACATGATCCGCTCGTGGGCTGCATGCATGTCGACCAGCACCAGGCCGGCAGCATTCTCGGCGAGAATGTAGATGCCTTTGAGCTGGGCCAGAGCGTACCCCAAGGGCGGGATGTCGCCCTGGCTCTGCGGCAACGTCGCAGGCCCGGCAGCGTCATCGTTCAGCGGCTTGTAGAACTCGCGGTAGACCGCCTGGGCCTCGGCAGCGGGCAACGGCTGTGATGGCCGGGGGG
>NZ_MOMO01000172.1:0-801 GCF_009933855.1 Pseudomonas sp. SG-MS2
CTATGCACCAGCAAGCTGCGCCCGTCGCCCAACGTGGCCCGGCGCTTGTCGCCACCGAAACGCACGCTGCTGCCCGCCGCCAGCACCAGCGCAACGATACTCACAGCGCCGCCCGCTCGATGCCGTTACGCATGCGCAGAATATCGGCCAGCACTGCCAGGGCGATCTCTGCCGGGGTCTTGCTGCCCAGGTTGAGGCCGATCGGTGCGTGGATGCGCGCCAGCTCGCCGCTGGCCAGGCCACCGATGCGCTGCAGGCGTTCGCGACGCTTGTCGGAGGTGGCCTTCGAGCCCATCACGCCAATGTAAAACGCCTCGGTACGCACTGCTTCAAGCATGGCCAAGTCATCGATTTTGGGGTCATGGGTCAATGCAACCACTGCCGTGTCGGCATGGCAACCACCGTTGGCGATGAATTCTGACGGCAACTCGCGACGCACTTCGACGCCGTCCAGCACCACGCCTTCGAGCACCTCGTCACGCGGGTCGCAGAGGATGACTTCAAAACCCAGCCCTTTGCCGAACTCGGCGCAATAATGCGCAACGCTGGAATACCCCGCCAACAGCAGCCGCTGGGCAGCGCCCACACGCAGACGCACACGGGTGCTATCACGTTCGACCCTTGGGCCCTGGCACGAGTCGTCGCTGAGCCGGCGCGTGCCGTCAGGCAGGCTCACCTCGCGCAAGAGCCGCCGCTGGCCCTGCAACGCACCAGCCAAGGCGCGCAGATGCGCCTGCACTTCGCAATCGGCCGGCAGGTTTTCCACCAGCACCTCCAGCACCCCGCCACAGGGCAGACGAA
>NZ_MOMO01000173.1:0-41635 GCF_009933855.1 Pseudomonas sp. SG-MS2
CCCCACCATGTCAAGGTGGTGCTCTAACCAACTGAGCTATGTGCCTGTCGTGTGGTGCGCATTCTACGCAATCCAAAACCGCTGTCAACACTTTTTTTCGAGCTAACCTACTGAATCTTAACCTCTTTATAGAGAAGCGCCGCCCAAGGAGCAGTAAAGGATTTTCAACGGACGACTAGCGGGTGTTTATTATTATTGATAGCATCGGTACATTCGTTAAAAATATAAAACACGAGGTTTCTCGAGCATGGCCAATACCCCCTACCCCCAGTCCTACTACGCCGCCTCGGCCAACCCGGTGCCGCCGCGTCCGGCGCTGCAGGGTGAGGTGGAAACCGATGTGTGCATCATCGGTGCAGGCTACACCGGCCTGTCCAGCGCCCTGTTCCTGCTGGAAAACGGCTTCAAGGTGAGCATCGTCGAAGCGGCCAAGGTCGGCTTCGGCGCATCGGGCCGCAACGGCGGCCAGATCGTCAACAGCTACAGCCGTGACATCGACGTCATCGAACGCACAGTCGGCCCCAAGCAGGCGCAGCTGCTGGGCCACATGGCCTTCGAAGGCGGCCGCATCATCCGTGAGCGTGTAGCCAAGTACAACATCCAGTGCGACCTGAAGGATGGCGGCGTATTCGCTGCGCTGACCTCCAAGCAGATGGGCCACCTGGAATCGCAAAAGCGCCTGTGGGAACGTTTCGGCCACAATCAGCTGGAGCTGATGGACCAGAAGCGCATCCGTGAAGTGGTCGCCTGCGACAGCTATATCGGCGGCATGCTGGACATGAGCGGCGGCCACATCCACCCGCTGAACCTGGCCCTGGGCGAAGCTGCCGCGGTCGAGTCGCTGGGCGGCATCATTTATGAGCAGACCCCGGCCATCCGCATCGAGCGTGGCGCCAACCCGGTTGTGCACACCCCGCAGGGCAAGGTGCGCGCCAAGTTCATCATCGTCGCCGGCAACGCCTACCTGGGCAACCTGGTGCCGGAACTGGCGGCCAAATCGATGCCATGCGGTACCCAGGTGATCACCACCGAGCCATTGGGCGAGGAGCTGGCCCGCACCCTGCTGCCGCAAGACTACTGCGTCGAGGACTGCAACTACCTGCTCGACTACTACCGCCTGACCAGCGACAAGCGCCTGATCTTCGGCGGTGGTGTGGTTTACGGTGCACGCGACCCGGCCAACATCGAAGCGATCATCCGCCCGAAGATGCTCAAGGCCTTCCCGCAGCTCAAGAACGTCAAGATCGACTACGCCTGGACCGGCAACTTCCTGCTGACCCTGTCGCGTCTGCCACAGGTTGGCCGTATCGGCGACAACATCTATTACTCGCAGGGTTGCTCGGGCCACGGCGTCACCTACACCCACCTGGCGGGCAAGGTGCTGGCCGAGGCATTGCGCGGCCAGGCCGAGCGCTTCGACGCGTTCGCCGGCCTGCCGCACTACCCGTTCCCGGGTGGCCAGATGCTGCGCGTACCGTTCAGCGCCCTGGGTGCGTGGTACTACAGCTTGCGCGACCGTCTGGGCTTCTGATGATGTTGCCAGCACTGGCCTGATCGCCTGCTTGCCGCGGATCAGGCCAGTGCGGGTGGCTTACCTTTCCAGGCTGTCCACGGCCTGCTTAGCCGCCAATTCCTGGCCCGCACGGGCCAACTCGTCGGCAGCCTGCAGCCAGCGCTGCCGGTCCACCTGGGCCGGCAGTTGCCGTGGCGGCTGTACCAGTATCGCCCAGCTCCCCTCTTGCGCCCACGCCGAGTTGAAATCATCGAAGGGCATCATCTGCCGCCGGTGCATCCCTGAACGCAGCAGCACCCGCTGCTTGTAACGGTCAAAACCGATCAGCACCGCATAGCGCGGCTCGCTCCACCACGCCGAACCTTCCTGAAAACGCACCAGCACCGGGTTGCCTGCAGCGACTTGGGTCAACAGGGCGTCCAGCTGTTTGTCCAGCGGGTATACGACCCTGCCGTAATCGCGCGCCACGCGCGGGATGCCGGTGCCCAGCGACTCGGCGCCCTGCGGCAGGTTCAGTGGCTTGTCCAGCAGCCCTGGGGTGATCGGCGCGCCCTGCTGCGAGAGCAACGCCGCCAGCGCCATGGCCCCACTGTGGTTGGCGTTGCCTCGGTAGAACGGCACGCTGCTGATCTCGACCCGCTGCGCAACGCCCTTGACGGCGGCCGGTGGCGCGCTGGCACAGCCTGAGAGGCTCGCGGCCAGCAGGCAGGCCACCATCAGGCGGCGTGGCTCGAAAACCCGGGACTTGAAGGAAATTTGCACCATGGACACTCGCTTGTTCTGGCGCCAGGCTGGCAACGCCCGGCCTTGACCCACGATCATAGGGCGCCAGGCGACGTGGGTATAGCCCGGTGCGGGCTTGGAACCAAACGAACCAAGCAATAGACCTTCGATAGATGGAACGTCACGCGGTGGGAGCTAGACTAAGCAATATCTGGAGGGTGAGCCGAAAGCTGGCCCAAGAGAAGGAGGTAGACATGAGCCTGACCATGGCAATCCTCATGCTGGTAGGTATGTGGCTTAGCGTCGCTGCCGCCATGCTCTGGGGTGTACTACGCATCGTGCGGCGTCATGCACAGCACCATCACCACCTGCCACCGCAGGTTCCGGCCAAGCAGCAGCCGGTCAATCGGGTGCGCCGTCACGCGCAGGCGCATTGATCTTCGCAATTTCCGAGGCCCAATCGCCGGCTTGCCGGCGATTGGGCTGCATAGCAGCCCTGCTAACGCTAACTGACCAGTATTAACCTGCAGGCCACTTTTTTGATCGCAAGCGCTCTACTAAATGCACTGCCCCTAAACCACCTCCTCGAACGGCAACCCCACATAGTTCTCGGCAATGTTCACCAGCCCCGCAGGTGAGGACAGGAAATACTCACGGTCCGCCTCCTGCATCTTCTGCTCCCAGGCATCCTTGTGCTCACCAAAGTCATGCAGCAACTGGGTCATGAACCAGCTGAAGCGCTCGCCTTTCCACACGCGGCGCAGCGCCAAGGGCGAGTACTGCTGCAGCAGGTCGGTGCGCCCTTCGCGGTAGACCTTGACCAGGATGCGGTACAGATAATTCACGTCCGAAGCCGCCAGGTTGAGGCCTTTGGCCCCGGTGGGCGGGACGATGTGTGCGGCGTCACCGACCAGGAACAGGTGCCCATATTGCATGGGTTCGACCACCAGGCTGCGCAAGGGAGCAATGCTCTTTTCCAGCGCCGGGCCGGTGACCAGGCGCGCTGCCACGTCTTCAGGCAAACGGGCCTTGAGTTCGGTCCAGAAACGCTCGTCGGACCAGTCCTCCACGCGTTCATCCAGCGGTACTTGCAGGTAGTAGCGGCTGCGTGTCTGCGAACGCTGACTGCACAGCGAAAAGCCACGCTCGTGATGGGCGTAGATCAGTTCGTGGTTCACTGGCGGCGTATCGGACAGCATTCCTAGCCAGCCGAACGGGTAAACACATTCGTAGTGTTTGAGTACACCTTCGGGGATGCTCTGGCGTGAAACACCATGGAAGCCGTCGCAGCCGGCGATGTAGTCGCAGTCCAGGCGGTGGGTCTGGCCGTCCTTCTCGTAGGTTACGTACGGCCGTTCGCCCTTGAGCTCGTGGGGCCGGACATTGCTGGCCGAATAGATGATCGGCGCACCGCTGGCTTCGCGCGCCTGCATCAGGTCTCGAGTCACTTCGGTCTGGCCATAGACCATGACCGTCTTGCCTCCGGTCAGGCCCTTGAGGTCCAGACGTTGGCGGCGCCCACTTACAAGCAGCTCGACACCTTCGTGCACCAACCCTTCGCGGTCCATGCGCTCGGCAACACCTGCCTCACGCAGCAGGTCGACGGTACCCTGTTCGAGCACACCGGCACGTATGCGGCCAAGTACATAGTCAGGCGTCTGACGTTCAAGAATGACCGTGTCGATCCCGGCCTTGTACAACAGTTGACCAAGCAGAAGCCCAGACGGACCTGCACCGATGATTGCAACCTGAGTTTTCATTGTTGTTCTCTCGTGTTATTAGATTTCTAGCTGCATTTTTACGGGCAGCACAGGCGCAATAGCTGTGCTATCCGATGCAAAAACTGCACTTTTATAAAAAGCGTTCGATTAACGGACAGGCCAGCCGCTCATGAAATCGTCACTCCCCGGCGTCCCGCTGTTTCAGCTGTATGGCGAAAACCAGGCATGGCCCGGTACGGACCTGCTGCATTGCGAGTCGATCCCGGCCCGCAGCCGCCTGCACCACTGGGAAATCAAACCGCACCAGCACGCCGAACTGTTTCAGTTGCTGTATGTGCAACGTGGCCAGGCTCAGGTAGAGATCGAGGGCGTGCGCAGTGCCATTGGCGAAGCGGCAATCCAGGTGGTGCCACCGCTGACCGTGCACGGTTTTCGCTTCAGTGCCGATATCCAGGGGCATGTGCTGACCTTCGGCACCGCGCTGGTAGCCAACCTCGAGCAACGCCTGGGTGCACCGCTGGGGGTGCTGGCCAAGCCTGCCTGTTACCCGTTGGGCAAGGACCGTGTGCATCTGCGCAGCCTGATCGACACGCTGCAGCAGGAGTACCAGGGCCATGCTCCGGCACGCGCGCCCCTGCTCGAAGCCCTGGTGACCGCACTGATGGTGTGGATCAGCCGTCGCCAGCAACTGGGCCAGGCGCCGCGCAACCGCGACGAACGTGACCGTCAGTTGCTGGGGCAATACCTGCGCCTGGTCGAAGCGCACTACCGTGAGCACCTGTCGGTGGAGGACTTTGCCGCGCGGTTGAAGATCCCGAGCCTGCAGCTCAACCAGCTGTGCCGGGCATTGAGCGGGCAGAGCGCACTGCAACTGGTGCACCAGCGGCTGCTGCTAGAGGCACAGCGAAACCTGATCTATACACGCATGAGCATCGGGCAGTTGTCGGACAGCCTGGGGTTCAGTGATCCGACCTACTTTGCACGGTTCTTCAAGCGCTTGAGTGGGCAGACACCCAATGGTTATCGTCGCTCGGTGCAGCCTGATTGATTGGCAATGCCTGTACGGACGGCGAAGAGCGACACACCCGCAACACCCTGCTTGACGTATACGTCAACCTGCATTCAGGATACCGCCATACTCCACGCCGAGCCCACGCATGAGCAGCCAGACCTACAGCATTTCCGACCTGTCCCGCGAGCTGGACATCACCACCCGCGCCATCCGTTTCTATGAGGAACAGGGCCTGCTCAGCCCCGAGCGCCGTGGCCTGGAACGCATCTATTCGGCACGCGACAAGGTCAGCCTGAAGCTGATACTGCGTGGCAAGCGCATCGGTTTCTCGCTGGCCGAATGCCGTGAACTGATCGAGCTCTACGACCCCAGCAGCGGTAACCTCAAGCAACTCAACAGCATGCTGGCAAAGATCGCCGAGCGCCGCGCCCAGCTTGAGCAACAGATGCTCGATATTCACCAGATGCAACTGGAGCTGGATACCGCCCAGGAACGTTGCGAACAGGCCCTGGCTGCAACATTGAACAATAACGACAACCGCTGACCCGCCACAGGAACCCCACCATGCCTTTGCCCGAAAAAGTCCGCCTGGTCGAAGTCGGCCCTCGCGACGGCCTGCAGAACGAAGCCCAGCCCATCAGTGTCGCGGACAAGGTGCGCCTGGTCGACGACCTTACCGACGCCGGGCTGGCCTACATTGAAGTCGGCAGTTTCGTTTCGCCCAAATGGGTGCCGCAGATGGCCGGCTCTGCCGACGTGTTTGCCGCTATCGAGCAACGCGCGGGTGTTACCTATGCGGCCCTGGCGCCCAACCTGCGAGGGTTCGAAGACGCCCTGGCGGCCGGGGTGAAGGAAGTGGCAGTGTTCGCCGCCGCCTCCGAAGCGTTCTCCCAGCGCAACATCAATTGTTCGATCAGTGAGAGCCTCCAGCGTTTCGAGCCGATCATGCAGGCGGCGCGCAGCCACGGTGTGCAGGTGCGCGGTTACGTTTCCTGCGTGCTCGGCTGCCCGTATGAAGGCAGGGTCAGTGCCGAACAGGTCGCCCCTGTGGCCAAGGCCCTGCATGACATGGGCTGCTACGAAGTCTCTCTGGGCGACACCATCGGTACTGGCACCGCAGGCGATACCCGCAGGCTGTTCGAGGTTGTCTCGGCGCACGTGCCGCGTGAGCAACTGGCCGGCCACTTCCACGATACCTACGGCCAGGCGCTGGCCAACGTGTATGCCAGCCTGCTCGAAGGCATCAGTGTGTTCGACAGCTCGGTGGCCGGCCTTGGGGGTTGCCCCTATGCCAAGGGCGCAACGGGCAATATCGCCAGCGAGGATGTGGTGTACCTGCTGCAAGGGCTTGGGATTGAAACCGGCATCGACCTGGACCGCTTGATCGCCGCCGGGCAGCGTATCAGCAAGGTGCTGGGCCGGGCCAACGGCTCTCGTGTGGCGCGGGCACGCAGCGCACAGTGATTCACACGGTTGTCACGTATGTGTGGGTGAGTGTTACCGCCCCCACAGCCGTCAGCAAAAAATCGGGTAACAGGGAAACAATTCGACAGAATTTCACGGCACCCAAATCATGCGAATCAGGCCAAACCATTGATTTTAAAGGGTTTTAAAAAGTTGGCACGGCACCTGCTATATCTTTGGTACAACAACAACAAAAAATGCGATACCCAATAAAAACAACATGTAACGGCTCTGACATAACAAGAACAACACGGCAGAGGCGCAGCAAGCAGATTTTTTTGGAGTAGACACGCTTTTCAGGGGTTCGCCCCGCGGTCTGGCACAGAACAATAAAACTACCTCAAGGTAGCGGCAGTCAGCATCGGATCCCCAGGATGAAAGCAGGTCAGCGCTCAAAAAAATACGTTTGCTCTTGACCCCGGTTGGGGGTCACCCGCAACACCAAGGCAGGCCTACAAAAACAACAAAAGGGCCGGCCTCAATAATAAGAAAAGAGCAGGCAACAACGCTTTGAGGGGAGCTTCGGCTCCCCTCAGTGCTTCCTGCCCTCCTCCTGCTGTTTCTCCTCGTCCTGCCCCTCGACCTTCTCCACCACTATCGGCATCGTGGCCAGCACCAACAGCGCAAGCACTGTGCTGATCAGCGCCGTCGCCTCACGCCCCATGCCTGCAGCGGTACCGATTGCCGCCGTCATCCACAGGCCGGCGGCCGTGGTCAGGCCTTTGACGTGGCTGGTATCGCGACCATTACCTTTGAGGATGGTGCCGGCACCGAGGAAACCGATACCGGCGACGATGCCCTGGATTACCCGGCTCATGGCCTGCTCGTCGGCACCTGCCATGCTTGGCGCCAGCACGAATAATGCGGCGCCCACCGATACCAGCATATGTGTACGCACACCAGCGGACTTGCCTTTGTGCTCGCGCTCGAAGCCCAGAACGGCCCCCAGAATGGCTGCCATCAGCAGGCGCAGGATGATACGGGTGACGTCGCGCACTTCGGTGATGTCGGCGAATTCTGCTTGAATGGTTTGCCAGATGAGGTCCATGGGTCGTTTCTCAGACGCAAGCTGTGTGCTGCCCCTACCTTCCATTCACGAGCAATGCAGGCGAAAAGGCCGGCAGGGGCGCCTTTGTGGGTTGACCCGTGCACGCCCGATAAAGTGCCGTGCAGCAGCTTGATGCAGCAACCTGCTACCGCTCGCGGTCACACCTGTAACCGCAACCCGGAGGACCACCCCATGCCCGTCGAAATCGAAGAAAGCACCCGCCGCTGCACCCTCATAGGCGAAGACCTGCGCATCGAAGGCGATGGCCCGGACATCGAGATCGTTACAGATGAGCAGTTGCACATGTCTGTGGCACTGCTCGCAGGCCAGCGTGTCCCGATCACCGAAGCCGAAGCCGACGCGCTGACCGTCGCCGGTGCCGTGGACAGCCGAAAGCATTTGAAGGCGAGCGTTCCTGGCTCGGTAATCTAGCGCGGCAGAAGCACTGCCCGGCAACTGATCCGGTTTTTGGTGCATGGCCTGAGCCTGTACTGAAAACCGCTTCGGGGCCATAGTGTGGGTGAATTGCCTGTTCACCCTGCTTGCCGAGCCCTCATGAAACGCTACGAACGATTTGCCGATGACATTGCCGAACTGATCCGCTCCGGCGTGCTCGGCCCCGGCCAGCGCGTGCCTTCGGTGCGCTACGCCAGTCAGACGCACGGGGTCAGCCCGTCGACCGTGTTCCAGGCTTACTACCTGCTCGAACGCCGCGGGCTGATCCGCGCACGGCCGCGTTCAGGCTATTTCGTCACTGCCCATGCACCGCGTCAGTTCAGCGAGCCACAGCCACTGGAGCCGTTGAGCGAATCGACTGACGTGGATGTCAGCGCCTTGGTGTTCTCGATACTCGAGTCGATCAAGGACCCGAATACCGTGCCGTTCGGGTCGGCATTCCCCAGCCCGGAACTGTTCCCGCTGCAGCGCCTGTCGCGCTCGCTGGCCAGCGCCAGCCGGGCCATGGACCCGCGCATGGTGGTCACCGACCTGTCACCGGGCAACCCGCAACTGCGCCGGCAGATCGCCCTGCGCTACATGGTCGGCGGGCTGATGCTGCCCATGGAGGAATTGCTGATCACCAACGGCGCGCTGGAAGCACTGAACCTGTGCCTGCAGGCGGTCACCGAGCCGGGTGACCTGGTGGCGGTCGAAGCACCGGCCTTCTACGCCTGCCTCCAGGTGCTGGAACGGCTCAAGCTCAAGGCGGTGGAGATACCCGTGCAGCCGCGCGAGGGCATGGACCTGGCCGCGCTCGCCCAGACCTTGGAGAAGCACCCGGTCAAAGCCGTGTGGTGCATGACCAACTTCCAGAACCCGGTGGGCGCGAGCATGCCCGAGGCGAAGAAACAGGCATTGGTGGCGTTGCTGCAACGCCATCAGGTGCCGCTGATCGAGGACGACGTCTACGCCGAGCTGTATTACTCGCAGCAGGCGCCCAAGCCCGCCAAGGCCTTCGACACTGAGGGCCTGGTGATGCACTGCGGCTCGTTCGCCAAGAGCCTGGCGCCCGGTTACCGCATTGGCTGGGTAGCCGCCGGGCGCTTTGCCCAGAAGATCGAACGGCTCAAGCTGATGACCTCGCTGTGCGCCTCGATGCCGGCCCAGGCCGCCATTGCCGACTATCTGGAACACGGCGGGTATGACCGCCACTTGCGCAAACTGCGCTATGCCCTGGAAGGCCAGCAAGCCAACATGCTCGCCGCCATCTCGCGGTATTTTCCGCCGCAGACGCGAGTCAGCCAGCCTTCTGGCGGCTACTTTCTGTGGCTGGAACTGCCCGAACGGATAGATGCACTGAAGCTGTTCCACATGGCCTTGGCCCAAGGCATCAGCATCGCTCCGGGGCCTATATTTTCGCCCACCCGCCGCTTTGGCAACTGCATCCGCCTGAACTACGGCACCCCTTGGGGCGACACCGCCGAACGGGCAATGGAAACCCTGGGCCGCATCATCCGCTCATTCTGACGGCAAACTGCCCACTCGTGCGCAATCTGGCGAGATGGCGGCTAGGCGTACCAGAGCCGTCGCGTTAAAGTCTGGCCACGCACCGCTGCCGGACGTCGCCAATGCCTCTGAACGAGATGCTCGCCCTGCGCGAGGAAATCGCAACCCTGCGCCGCCGTAACGCGCAGCTTGAAGCCGAACTGCAGCAACACCCGCATCTGGGCCTCGATGTCTACCGCTTTCTGTTCGAGAGCATGGATGAAGGCTTCTGCATCATCGAATTCATTGACGGCCCGCATGGCCCGCTGAGTGATTTCGTGCACGTGCTCGTCAACCCGGCCTATGCCAGGCATGCCGGCATCGCTGACGTGACCGGCCAGAAAATGCGCGACATATTGCCTGATGAAGCCGACGCCTGGGTTGCCCGCTACGGTCCAGTGCTGCATACCGGCACCCCCCTGCAATTCGAGCAGGAATTGCGAGCCAGCGGCCGCGTTTTGTCAGTGAGCAGCTTTCGCGTCGAGCCGGCGCAGCGCCGGCAGGTTGCGGTTCTGTTCAAGGATGTCACCGAGCGACGCAAGACCGAGCAGGCCCTCGAGCAGCTCAATGCGCACCTGGAGCAAAGGGTCAGCGAAGCCCTGGCACAGCGCAGCCTGTTCGCAGAGCTTATCGACCAGAGCGCAGCCAACGTGCATGTGCTCGATAGCGGCATGCACTGGCTGGCCGTCAATCGCAAGGCCAGGGAGGACTTCCGGTTCCTGTATGGTCAGACACCGGTAGTCGGCGCCTGCATGCCCCCCCTGATGGGTGACAATGCCGCGGACCGGGATGCGATCCTGCCCTTGTGGCGACGGGCACTGCAGGGCGAGCAGTTCACCGCAACCGGTGCATTCGGCCAGCCGCCGGACCAGCGCCATTATGAACTGCGCTTCAATGCCCTGCGCGATGCTGCAGGTACCCCGGTGGGTGCTTACCTGTTCGCCTACGACATCAGCGAGCGGGTACAGCAGCAGCAACGCCTTGCCAACGCAGAGCAGGCACTGCGTCAGGCGCAAAAAATGGAGGCCGTCGGGCAGCTTAGCGGCGGCATCGCACATGACTTCAACAACTTGCTGGGCAGCATCCTCAATACCCAGGAACTGATCCAGCTGCGCCTGCGACAACAGCGCTATACCGGGCTGGAAAACTTACTCGAACTGTCCAACAGTACGGCCAAACGCGCCTCGTCGCTGGTGCACCGACTGCTGGCATTTTCGCGCCAGCAAACCCTGCAACCCCGTTCCACCGAGGTGGCGGCGCTGCTGGGCGACATGCAGGAGCTGGTGCGCAGAACGATAGGCCCTTCCATTTCCCTGCACAGCCGGTTCGCGCCTGAACTCTGGCCAACCTTTATCGACCCGCCACAATTGGAAAGCGCATTGCTCAACCTGTGCATCAATGCCCGCGACGCGCTGCCTGACGGTGGTGTCATCAGCATTCATGGCGACAATGTGGCGCTCGACAGCGATCAGGCACGCCCTTTGGGGTTGCCTTGCGGCGACTACGTGCGCCTCAGCGTTGTCGACAACGGCTGCGGTATGAGCGAGGAAGTGGTTGCACGCGCCTTCGACCCGTTCTTCTCCACCAAACCCAACGGCCGGGGCACCGGCCTTGGGTTGTCGATGACCTACGGTTTCGTGCGCCAGTCTGGCGGGCAGTTACGCTTGCTTTCTCAACCCGGCAAGGGCACACGCGTTGAACTGTACCTGCCGCGCCATCACGCACAGCCCGTGCAGCAGGCCCTGCCCTCCAGGACCGGCTCACTGGATAGGCACCGTGCGGGCGGGCAGCGCATCGTGCTGGTGGAAGACCAGCTAGCCCTGCGCTTGGTGATCCGCGAGGTGCTGGAAGAACAGGGTTATCAGGTCGAAGCCTTCGAGACTGGCGCTGCCGCTCTGGCACACTTGCAAGGCAGCGAGCGGCCGGACCTGCTGCTAAGCGACATCGGCCTGCCCGACGGCCCCAACGGTCGCCAGGTGGCCGAGCGCTACCGGCAACAGTATCCCGGCCTTGAACTGCTGTTCATCACCGGCTATGACAACAGTGCGGCGCTGGGAGACGATCAGCTGCTGCAAGGCAGCCATGTACTGGGAAAACCGTTCGAGCTGGATGCGCTGGCCGAGTGCGTCCATCAACTGCTGGCGGCCAGGCAGCCGTGAGCGGTGGCGCTCAGCGCCCGCCGCCCAGGTCGAGAAAACTGCCAGTGGAATAAGACGCCTTGTCCGACAGCAGCCAGAGAATCGCCTCGGCCACTTCTTCCGGGCGGCCGCCGCGCCCCATGGGCAAGCCAGGCTCGAGCTTGGCGACACGGTCGGGGTCGCCGGACAGGGCGTGGAAGGCGGTATGAATGTAGCCTGGGCGCACGCCATTGACCCGCACCCCCTCACCTGCCACCTCCTTGGCCAAGCCGATGGTGAAGGTATCGAGGGCACCTTTGGAGGCGGCGTAGTCGACGTATTCGTTGGGTGAGCCCAGGCGCGCAGCGACCGATGACACATTGACGATGGCCCCGCCTTGGCCGCCGTGGCGGCGGGCCATGCGCAGCAATGCGTGCTTGGCGCAAAGCATCGGCCCGACCACATTGGTTTTCATCACCTTGAGCAGGCGGAACTCCGACATGCCTTCGACACGGCTTTGCTGGCCGATGGTGCCGGCGTTGTTCACCAGTGCGGTGACGGGGCCGAGCTCTTCATCGACGCGATGAAACAGCTGGATCACCTCGTCCTCGACACTGGCGTCTGCACGCACACAGATGGCCTGGGCGCCGAGTGCGCGCACCTGGGCAAGAATGCCTTGCGCGGCCAGGTCATCGGCGTGGTAGTTGATGCAGATGCGGTAACCCTCGCGGGCGGCCTGCATGGCGGTGGCGGCGCCGATGCCACGGCTGGCGCCGGTGATGACAATGACTTTCTCCATGGCCCTGCCAAATCGCTTGGAAAGATAGGTCCGACAATAGGGGAAAAGCCAGCCGCTGGGAATGACCCAGCACAACAGGTCAGGCGATATCAGCCCGAGCTCAGGGCTCGAACCCTTCCACGATGATCACCTCTGCCTTGGCCACCCCTTGGCGATGGCTGCACGCTTGCTGATACAACTCGGATCGATAGCAGGCCAGCGCCTGCTCGTAGGTCTGGAACTCGATCACCACACTGCGCTGGGGGGTTGGCCGCCCTTCCAGCGCCTCGCTGCGCCCGCCCCGGGCGAGGAACCGCCCGCCGAATGCGGCAAAGGCGGCGGGCGCACGTTGGGTGTACTGCTGATACTGCTCGGGGTCGGTCACGTCCACGTGGGCAATCCAATACGCTTTCATCCGCTACTCTCCTGTTGCAAAACTATTTGTGTATGATGGTATACCATAATAATCACCCATTCACAGTGAGCGTGCAGCATGGCTTTCAACACGATCGAAGAACTCCTCGAGGACTACCGCCAAGGCAAGATGGTACTGCTGGTTGACGACGAGGATCGGGAGAACGAAGGCGACCTGCTGATCGCCGCCGAGCGCTGCGACGCTCAGGCCATCAACTTCATGGCCCGCGAAGCGCGGGGCCTGATCTGCCTGACACTGACCGACGAGCATTGTCAGCGCTTGGGGCTTGAGCAGATGGTACCGGCCAACGGCAGTGCGTTCAGCACCGCCTTCACCGTATCGATCGAGGCCGCTACGGGGGTTACCACGGGTATTTCTGCGGCCGACCGGGCACGCACCGTGGCTGCAGCCATGGCCGCCGATGCCCGCCCGGAGGATCTGGTGCAGCCCGGCCACATCTTCCCGCTACGCGCCCGCGAAGGCGGTGTGCTGAACCGCGCCGGCCATACCGAAGCGGGTTGCGACCTGGCACGCCTGGCCGGTTTTGCCCCGGCGTCGGTGATCGTGGAGGTGCTCAACGACGACGGCACCATGGCCCGTCGACCGGACCTGGAAGTGTTCGCCGCCCGGCACGGCATCAAGATCGGCACCATCGCCGACCTGATCCATTACCGCCTGAGCACCGAGCAGACCATCAAGCGCATCGGTGAACGCGAACTGCCGACCGTGCACGGCACCTTCCGCCTGGTGACCTATGAAGACCGTATCGAAGGCGGTGTGCACATGGCCATGGTGATGGGCGATATCCACCGCGAACAGCCGACCCTGGTGCGCGTGCACGTAATCGACCCGCTGCGCGACCTGGTCGGTGCCGAATATGCCGGGCCGGCCAACTGGACCTTGTGGGCTGCGCTGCAGAAGGTCGCTGAGGAAGGTGCCGGGGTGGTGGTGATCCTGGCCAACCATGAATCGTCGCAGGCGCTGCTTGAGCGCATACCGCAACTGACCCAGCCGTTGCGCCCCTACCAGCGTGGGCAATCGAAGGTGTACTCGGAAGTCGGCACCGGCGCGCAGATTCTTCAGGACCTGGGCGTTGGCAAGCTGTGCCACCTGGGCCCACCGCTCAAGTATGCGGGCTTGGCGGGGTATGAGCTGGAAGTGGTGCAGAGCATACCTTTCGAGCCCCAGGGCTGAAAGCTGCAAGTTGAAGCGGATCTGCGGCGCAACGCGATCTGCTTTGACTTGAAGCTCGCAGCTTGAGGCTTGCAGCTTCGAGGCGAGAAAGAGTGATGGCCGGTAGCCTCCCGCTCTTGCCAAAATCTTGGAATACCATAATATGATATCCCGTAGACCTTGAAATCACAGGCCGCCACCTACACTCACCAAACGGCCACCGACACATTGTTTTAGCTGCTCCCCGAATACTGTTGGCGGGCGCACTACCAGCCCGCCTCGAATAACAAAAAGCAACGAGGGCGTAACCATGCTGTTGAGCAAACGTGTAACCGCAGTGCTGTCCGCCAGCCTGCTGACCCTGGCATGTCAGGCCACCCAGGCCGCCGACAGCCTCAACTTCGTCAGCTGGGGCGGTACCACCCAGGACGCCCAGAAAGAAGCATGGGCCGTACCTTTCAGCAAATCGACCAACATCAAAGTGGTGCAGGACGGCCCGACCGACTACGGCAAGCTCAAGGCCATGGTCGAGAGCGGCAACGTGCAGTGGGACGTGGTCGACGTGGAAGCCGACTTTGCCCTGCGGGCCGCCAGCGAAGGCCTGCTCGAACCCCTCGATTTCAACACCATCGCGCGCGACAAGATCGACCCACGCTTCGTCTCCGACCATGGCGTCGGTTCGTTCTTCTTCTCGTTCGTGCTCGGCTACAACGAAGGCAAGCTCGGCGCCAACAAGCCGGTGGACTGGACCGCGCTGTTCGACACCAAGACCTACCCCGGCAAACGCGCCCTGTACAAGTGGCCGAGCCCCGGCGTACTGGAACTGGCCCTGCTGGCCGACGGCGTGCCAGCCGACAAGCTCTACCCGCTGGACCTGGACCGCGCCTTCAAGAAACTCGACACCATCAAGAAAGACATCGTCTGGTGGGGCGGTGGTGCCCAGTCGCAGCAGCTGCTGGCCTCCGGTGAAGCCTCGCTCGGCCAGTTCTGGAACGGCCGCGTCTACGCCCTGCAGCAAGATGGAGCGCCGGTGGGCGTGAGCTGGAAGCAGAACCTGGTCATGGCCGATTTCCTGGTCATCCCCAAGGGCGCCAAGAACAAGGACGCGGCCATGAAGTTCCTGGCCCAGGCCAGCAGCGCCGAAGGCCAGGCCGAGTTCGCCAACAAGACCGCCTACGCGCCGGTGAACCTGGACAGCGTGGCCAAACTCGACAAAGACCTCGCGCAGAACCTGCCGACCGCCTACGCCCAGGACCAGGTCACCCTGGACTTCGCCTACTGGGCCAAGAACGGCCAGGCCATCGCCGCGCGCTGGAATGAGTGGTTGGTGAAATGAAAGTCGCCATCAATGCCCTGCAAAACGCGCAAGGTGCCCCCACGGGCACCGGCGCTCCGGGGACGGCCCCGCGCCGCATGAGCCTCGGCCAGCGCTGGAAAGGCAGCCGCAACCTGTTGCCCGCCCTGCTGTTCCTTGGCCTGTTCTTCTTCGCCCCGCTGATCGGCCTGTTGCTGCGCGGCGTGCTGGAGCCGGTGCCGGGGCTGGGCAACTACGAGCAGCTGTTCGCCAACTCGGCGTATGCGCGGGTACTGTTCAACACCTTTTCGGTGGCCGGCGTCGTCACCCTGATCAGCGTGTTGCTGGGCTTCCCGCTGGCCTGGGCAATCACCCTGGTGCCCAACGGCTGGGGCCGCTGGTTGCTGAACATCGTGCTGTTGTCGATGTGGACCAGCCTGCTGGCGCGTACCTATTCGTGGCTGGTGCTGCTGCAGGGCTCGGGGGTGATCAACAAGGCGTTGATGGCGCTGGGCATCATCGATGCCCCGCTGGAAATGGTGCACAACCTGACCGGCGTGGTGATCGGCATGAGCTACATCATGATCCCGTTCATCGTGCTGCCGCTGCAGGCGACCATGCACGCCATCGACCCGATGGTCCTGCAGGCCGGCTCCATCTGCGGCGCAAGCCCCTGGACCAACTTCTGGAAGGTGTTCCTGCCACTGTGCCGCTCGGGGCTGTTCTCCGGTGCGCTGATGGTGTTCGTCATGTCGCTGGGCTACTACGTCACCCCGGCACTGCTTGGTGGCGCGCAAAACATGATGCTGCCCGAATTCATCATCCAGCAGGTGCAATCGTTCCTTAACTGGGGCCTGGCCAGCGCCGCCGCCGCACTGCTGGTGGTCATCACCCTGGTGCTCTTCTACCTGTACCTGAAGCTGCAACCGGAATCACCGGTCGGCAACGCGAGGTAAACCGCCATGCTTCTGTCTCCCAATGCCATGGGGCGCCCGCTGCGCACGGGCCTGTACCTGACCACCGGCGTGATTGCTGCGTTCCTGCTGCTGCCGGTAGTGTTCATCATCCTGCTGTCGTTCGGCTCATCGCAGTGGCTGGTCTTCCCGCCACCAGGCTGGACCTTCAAGTGGTATGCGCAGTTCTTCGCCAACCCGGAGTGGATGGACGCCGCCCTGGCCAGCTTCAAGGTCGCCGTGCTGACCACCATCGCCGCCGTGCTGCTGGGCCTGCCTACTGCATTCGCCCTGGTGCGTGGCCGCTTCCCCGGCCGCGAAATGCTCTACGGGCTGTTCACCATGCCGATGATCGTGCCGCTGGTGATCATTGCCGTGGCGGTGTATGCACTGTTTCTGAAGCTCGGCTATACCGGCACGCTGTTCGCCTTCGTGGTCAGCCACGTGATCGTCGCCCTGCCCTTCACCATCATTTCGATCATCAACTCGCTCAAGCTGTTCGACCAGTCGATCGAGGATGCCGCGGTGATCTGCGGCGCCTCACGCCTGCAAGCGATCTTCAAGGTGACCTTCCCGGCCATTCGCCCGGGGATGATCGCCGGCGGCCTGTTTGCCTTCCTGGTCTCGTGGGACGAGGTGGTACTGAGCGTGATGATGGCCAGCCCCGACCTGCAAACCTTGCCCGTGAAGATGTGGACCACCCTGCGCCAGGACCTGAGCCCGGTGATCGCCGTCGCCTCGACGCTGCTGATCGGCCTGTCGCTGATGGTCATGGTCATTGCCGCCGCCTTGCGCCGGCGCACCGAAACGAACGCCTGAGCGCCCGGAGAAAACAACAATGAGTGCAGTGATCAAAGACAACGCGCACAACAAGACCCTGGTCAGCCTGCGCGGCCTGAACAAGCATTACGGTGACTTCACCGCCGTGGATAATCTCGACCTGGAAATCCAGGACGGCGAGTTTCTCACCTTCCTCGGCTCCAGCGGCTCGGGCAAGTCCACCACCCTGTCGATGCTGGCCGGGTTCGAGACGCCCAGCAACGGCGAGATTCTGGTCGAGGGCCAGTCGCTGGTGAATGTGCCACCGCACAAGCGCGACATCGGCATGGTGTTCCAGCGTTACTCGCTGTTCCCGCACCTGAATGTGCGTGACAACATCGCCTTCCCCTTGGCCATCCGCAAGCTCGGCGCGGCAGAAACCAAGAAGCGGGTCGACGCCATGCTCAAGCTGGTACAACTGGAGGCGTTCGCCCACCGCAAACCCTCGCAGATGTCGGGCGGCCAGCAACAGCGTGTGGCGATTGCCCGCGCCCTGGTGTACGAACCACGCATCCTGCTGATGGACGAGCCACTCGGCGCGCTGGACAAGAAACTGCGCGAAGACCTGCAGGATGAACTGCGCCAGCTGCACCGCCGGCTGGGCATCACCATCGTCTACGTCACCCACGACCAGGAAGAAGCCATGCGCCTGTCCCAGCGCATCGCCATCTTCAGCCACGGCAAGATCGTCGGCCTGGGCACCGGCTATGACCTCTACCAGAACCCGCCCAACGCCTTTGTCGCCTCGTTCCTGGGCAACTCCAACTTCCTGCGCATCACGGCCAGCAGCAACGGTGCCGGCAGTTTCGAAGGCCAGCCAGTGGCGATCCGCCTGACGCCTGGCCTGGCGGCAGGCCAAGATGCGCTGATCATGGTACGCCCGGAAAAGGCCCTGGCACTCACCGCCGACCAGGCTGCACGCGAGCCGTTGCCAGCGGGCTGGAACGAAGTGCTTGCCAAGGTTGGCGAAGTGCTGTTCCTCGGCGAAAGCCAGACCTGCCATGTAATGACCCCGGGCGGTACTGAACTGACCGTGAAAGCACTGTCGGCTGCGGGTATGTCCATGCAGCCCGGAGACACCGTGAAGGTCCGCTGGGCGGTTGCAGACGCCTGCATCTACACCGAATGGGCGCAAAGCGACCTGAGCAAGTCGGCCGGCGCGCACTGAGCATCAGCAGCAGGTAAATGATTGACGCGTATCCCGACCAATGGTCATATGCGCGCCAGTTTCAGGTGTCCTGCGCCGCCGCGCGCAGGGTGAAACGGGAAGCCGGTGCGTCGTGGTTCACGACAAGTCCGGCGCTGCCCCCGCAACGGTAAGCGAGCGAAGCCTTCGACACACCACTGTGCACACGCATGGGAAGGTGAAGGCCTCATGACCCTCGCAAGCCCGGAGACCGGCCTGAAGCTTCACTTGGCAACCCGCGGTGGGCGGGCGCAGGCCGGTATCCGCGTGCGCGTCTGCGCCTGCGGTGGTTGTGCCTTTGCGTGTTTTCCACCGGGATCCATTCATTCCTGCAGCAGTGGAAAGACATGTCCCGTTTCTTCAAGCTTCACCCTCTGGCAGCCTGCCTGGCGGTCGCCCTGCCGGCCCTGGCCGATGACCACGACAACCCTGCGCTGGCGCTGCCATCCACAGCCATCACCGACACCCGCGCTGAGCAAAAGGTCGACCTCGCCACGCCGACCCAGGCCGGTTCACGCCTGAACCTCAGCGCCCTGGAAACACCGGCCAGCACCACGAGCATCACCGCCGAACAGATCCAGCAGCGCAACAACCTCACCGTGCAGGAGGCCGTGACCCGCTCGCCGGGCATCACCTTCATCGGCAGCCCGGGCGATGGCGGCACCGGCCTTTCGGCGCGCGGCTTTACCGGACACGGTTCAGTGATGACCCTGTTCGACGGCGCACGCTTGTATACCGGGGCCGGCACCCAGACCTTTCCAGTCGACCCGTGGATGGTAGAGCGTATCGATGTGATCCGGGGCCCGGCCTCGGTACTGTATGGTGAGGGCGCCACCGGCGCGGTGATCAACGTCATCCCGAAAAAGCCGTTCACCGGCGACATTCACAACCACCTGCGCCTTGGCTATGGTTCCTGGGACCGCCAGCAACTAGGCCTGGACAGCGGTGGCAGCCTCAGCAAGCGCCTGAGTTACCGCCTGACCCTTGACCAGCAGGCTGGCAATGGCTGGGTCGACCGCACCAACTCGCGCAGCCTTGCCCTGAGTGCCGCACTGCGATTCGATGCCACTGACGACCTGAGCTTTACCCTGGCCCACGAGCGCGGCGACGCCGAGCCCGCCAATTACTACGGTACGCCGCTGATCGACGGCCACTACCGC
Organism: Pseudomonas sp. SG-MS2; assembly: GCF_009933855.1. Classification (NCBI taxonomy): domain Bacteria; kingdom Pseudomonadati; phylum Pseudomonadota; class Gammaproteobacteria; order Pseudomonadales; family Pseudomonadaceae; genus Pseudomonas; species Pseudomonas sp. SG-MS2. The sequence continues at coordinate 19,360 of NZ_MOMO01000173.1, forward strand.
AGCAGCCTGCGCAAGAAGAACTACAACATTCAGAATGACGTGCAGCGCTACCATGACGAATGGACCCGCTTCACCACTGACTGGGCCATCAGTGACCAGCTCAGTGCCAGCAACCAGCTGTACTACATCAAGAGCCGCCGGCACTGGCGCAATGCCGAGGATTACAGCTGGGACGCCGACCGCCAACAGCTGCTGCGACAGAGCTACCTGCAGATCAAGCATGATCAGGAGCAGATAGGCGATCGCCAGACGTTCACCTTAGACCATGCGCTGTTCGGGCTTGCCAGCAGGACGATGGTTGGCGCCGAGTACAATAAGGTGCGCTTCAACGTTGACAGCAACTCGCCGTACAACGATGTCGGCGGCGACTATATCGACCCGTGGCATCCAGCCCCTGGCTGGTTCCACAGTGCTTCGCCCCTGCGACCGCAAACCTTGTCCACGACCCACACCTTCGCTCTGTTCGCCGAAAACCGCCTGCAGCTGACTGATCGCCTGTCGCTGGTGACCGGCGTGCGTCGAGACCAGAACCACATTGACCGCAACAACCTCACCGACGACACGCGCAGCGACCGCAGCCTGCAAGGTGGCAACTGGCGCGCAGGGCTGGTGTTCGCCATCAGTGACGACCTGGCGCTGTACGGCCAGTACTCCACCAGCGAGGACGGGGTGAACAACCTGATCAGTCTCAACCCTGCGCAAATGAACTACGACCTCACCGAGTCCAAGCAGACCGAGCTGGGCCTGAAGCAGCGCTTCTGGGAAGGCCGTGGTGAATGGACGCTGGCGGCCTACCACATCGTCAAGAAAAAGCTGCTGGTGGATGACCCTATCACCCATGAAAAGCAGCAGGCCGGGCAACAAACCTCCGACGGCCTGGAGGCGAGCCTTGAGCTGGCCTTGCCGCAGCAGTGGCAGGTCTCAGCCAATGCGTCACTGGTGCGCGCAAAATACGATGAGTTCGACGAAATGGTGGCCGGTGTAACACAGGATCGCGCCGGCAATCGCCCGTCCAACGTGCCACGGCGTACTGCCAACCTATGGCTGACCAAGGGCTTCGGCCAGCAAGTGGAGGCCGGCATTGGCGCACGGTACGTGGACGACCGCTATGCCAATACGGCCAACACTCAGCGTGCGCCGGGCTATACCGTGGTCGATGCCAACATCGGCTGGCAGCTGTTACCGGATGTGCGCCTGGTGCTGCAGGTAAACAACCTGTTTGACCGTGAATATGTGGCTTCGGCGTTCAGTGGCACGCAATGGATCATGGGCACGCCGCGGTCGTATTTCGCGACAGTGGATTACAGCTTCTGATTTGAGCTGACTGTATCGGCCTCATCGCCGGCAAGCCGGCCACACGGGGCCCCCGCTGCTCTCGAGCTCAGCGCAAACCCAGTGGGAGCTGGCTTGCCGGCGATGACGGCTGAACCGCCACTGCAAAAACCACTACCCGGCACAAATGAAATAGTTATAAGATAACGTTTCATTTGACATCCATTCCTGCCTGCGACCCCTCCATGACAAGTGCCGCCGCCACCCCAACCCTGCTCACTCAGCGCCTGCAGAGCATCGATGCCCTGCGCGGCCTGGTGATCCTGTTCATGCTGCTCGACCACGTCCGCGAGACATTTTTCCTGCACCGCCAGGTCAGCGACCCGATGAGCATCGACGCCACCGACCCGTCCCTGTTCTTCAGCCGCACCCTGGCCCACCTGTGTGCACCAGTGTTCGTACTGCTCACTGGCCTGTCAGCCTGGCTGTACGGCGAGAAGTATCAGGGCCGCAGCGATGTCTCGGCGTTCCTGTTCAAGCGCGGCCTGTTCCTGGTGGTGCTGGAGTTCACCCTGGTGAACTTCGCCTGGACCTTCCAGCTGCCGCCCAGTGTCATCTACCTGCAGGTGATCTGGGCAATCGGCGTCAGCATGATCGCCCTGTCGCTGCTGGTATGGCTGCCGCGCCCGGCGCTGGTTGTGCTGGGCGCAGTGATCATCGCCGGGCACAACCTGCTCGACGGCCTGAACTTTGGCGCTGAGTCGGCGATGCATGTGCCGTGGGCGATCCTGCATGACCGTGGCTGGCTGGAGCTCTCTGAAAGCCTGCGCCTGCGCACCTCCTACCCGGTACTGCCGTGGATCGGCGTCATTGCCTTGGGCTATGGCCTGGGCCCTTGGTTCGCCCGTGGCAGCGATGCCGGCCAGCGTCAGTACCGCCTGCTGCTGGCAGGGGTCATCGCCCTGCTCGGCTTCATGGCGCTGCGCATGCTCAATGGCTACGGCGAAGCGCCGTGGAGCGGCTACCCGACGCTTACCCAGACCGTGATGAGTTTCTTCAACATCACCAAATACCCGCCTTCGTTGTTGTTCCTGGCCTTGACCCTGGGCTGCGGCCTGCTGTTGCTGCGCGCCTTTGAGCGCGCAGGGCAAGCCCGCTGGATCGGTGCCCTGGCGGTGTTTGGCGCGGCACCGATGTTCTTCTATCTGCTGCACCTGTACGTGTTGAAACTGATGTACCTGGCCAGCGTCGCCCTGTTCGGCCGCAATCACGGCGACTACTTCGGCTTCGACGGCATTGGCGCGGTGTGGCTGGGTACTGTGCTGCTGGCCATGGCGCTGTACCTGCCGGTGCGCTGGTTCGCCAGGCTAAAGGCGCAACGACGCGACATCACCTGGCTCAAGTACTTCTGATTTAGCGTTTTCACCGGCTGCCTGATGGTCTACCATGCGGGCCGCCGGTTTCCACCACGGAAATAATAGGGAATCCCAGGCCGCCCAGGCGCGCCAAACGGAACTGCCCCCGCAACTGTAGGTGCCGAGCCCGCTCCATCGATGCCACTGGATCAGTTGATCCGGGAAGGCCGGAGCCGGGTGATGACGCACCAGTCAGGAGACCTGCCGGCTTACATTCACCAACCGGCGGGGTGTCCGGGATTGGCCATCAGAGTTGCCCTTGTCGCCTGCAGGGGCGCGGCGATGCCTGTCCGTGCGTTCCTTCCGTGAACTGTCCGATAGGAGATCGCCCCGCATGCTGTCCCGTTTCGCCACCCTGCTCGCCGGCTTGAGCCTAACCGGCGCGGCTCAGGCCGCCGCCACGCACTACCCGCTGACCGTGGACAACTGCGGCATGCCGCAGACCTTCACCCACGCCCCCGAGCGCGCAGTCACCATCGGCCAGGCCGGCACCGAAATCCTCTACGCGCTGGGGTTGGGCGACAAACTGGCCGGCACATCGCTGTGGTTCAACAACGTCTTGCCCGAATACAAGGCGCAGAACGACAAGGTGCCGCGCCTGGCCGACAACGATCCGAGCTTCGAAGCAGTGGTGGGCAAGCGACCAGAGTTGGTGGCGGTGCAGTTCGAGTGGATGGTCGGCGCCCAGGGCGTGGTCGCGACCCGTGAGCAGTTCAACGAACTGAAGATCCCCACCTATCTGCTGCCCTCGGACTGCGAAGGCAAGGACAACCTGGTGGGGGCCGATGGCACGCGACTACAGGCGTTTCAGGTCCAGAGCATCTACAAGAGCGTCAGCCAGCTGGCGGAAATCTTCGACGTCCAGGACCGCGGCGTGGCACTGAACAGCGACCTCAAGGCGCGCCTGGACAGCGCCAGGCAACAACTGGCCGGCAAAGACCTGAGCCAGACTTCGGCACTGTTCTGGTTCTCCAGCGCCGACCTCGACATCGACCCCTACGTTGCGGGCCGCCAGGGCGTGGCGGACTTCATGCTGCGCACCCTGGGTGTACGCAACGTGGTCGAGTCCACCGAAGAGTGGCCCACGGTGGGCTGGGAAACCATCGCCAAGGCCAACCCTACGTGGCTGATCATCGCCCGCATGGATCGCCGCCGCTTTCCGGCCGACGACTACCAGAAGAAGCTCGAATTCCTGCGCAGCGACCCGGTAACCCAGCACATGGATGCCGTGAAAAACAACCGCATCATCATCCTCGACGCCGATGCCATGCAGGCCGGTATCCGCCTGTTCCGGGGCCTGCAGACCCTGTCGGCAGCCTTCGCCAGCGGTAAAGCGGCGCCGTGATGAACCGTATGCTGCCCTGCTGTGCCCTGGCCCTGGTTGCCCTGCTCGGCGCGCTGCTTGCCGGCACCGCCATTGGCGAGACCACCGTGCCCCCCTGCGTGGTGTACCAGGTACTGGCCAACCACCTGTGGCAGGCCGGTTACCCGGTCGACCCGATCGACGCCGGTATCGTCTGGAACTACCGCCTGACCCGCACGCTGGTCGCCGCAGCCTGTGGCGCAGGGCTGGCGACCTGTGGGGTGATCCTGCAGGCGCTGCTGCGCAACCCGCTGGCCGAACCCTATTTGCTGGGCCTGTCGGCCGGGGCTTCGACCGGCGCCGTGCTGGTGGGCCTGCTGGGCCTGGGCAGCGTTGCCCTGAGCATGTCGGGCGGCGCCTTCGTCGGCGCCGGCGCGGCCTTCGCCCTGGTCCTGGTGCTGGCCCGCGCAGCCGGCCCGAGCAGCAACAACGCCCAAGTGATCCTGGCAGGGATTGCCGGCTCGCAACTGTTCAACGCCCTGACGGCGTTTCTGATCACCAAATCGGCCACGGCCGAACAGGCTCGCGGCATCCTGTTCTGGCTGCTGGGCAACCTCAGTGGCGTGCGCTGGCCGTCAGTATGGCTGGCGCTGCCGGTGGCGCTGTTCGGGCTGGTGGTGTGCCTGTGGCACCGGCGCACACTGGACGCTTTCACCTTCGGTACCGATTCGGCGGCGTCGCTGGGCATTGCAGTGCGGCGCAGCCAGTTGCTGCTGATCAGTTGCGCGGCGCTGGTGACGGCAGTGATGGTGTCCATCGTCGGCGCCATCGGTTTTGTCGGGCTGGTCATCCCGCATGCCCTGCGCCTGTTGCTCGGCCCAGGCCACAGCCGCCTGCTGCCGGCCAGCGCCCTGGGCGGTGCGCTGTTCCTGATCGCTGCGGACATGCTTTCACGCACGCTGATCCCCGGCCAGGTGATTCCAGTGGGCGTGGTCACAGCGCTGATCGGCGCACCTGTGTTTGCGTTGATCCTGGTCAGCCGCAGGGGGCGCGCATGACGGCCATGACACCCCCAAAGGTCGCCCCGCTAGCCTGCCAGGGCTTGAGTTTGCAACTGTCGGGCACCCCCGTTCTGCGCGATATCAACCTGACGATCGCCGCAGGTGAAACCCTCGGTATCGTTGGCCCGAATGGCTCCGGCAAATCCTCCCTGCTCAAACTGCTGGCCGGGCTGCGCACGCCGCATAGCGGCAGCGTGCAATTGCTCGGCGAGCCGCTTGCGCGCCTGCCGCGCCGGCGCATCGCCCAGGCCCTGGCGCTGGTCGAGCAACAGGCCGACACCCTCGACGCCATCAGCGTGTTCGATGCCGTGGCGCTAGGGCGCACCCCTTGGTTGTCCGCCCTGGCGCCGTTTTCCCAGGAGGATCGCGCGGTCGTCGAGCAGGCCCTGGCCGACCTCGATGCCTCGCACCTGCGCACGCGCATCTGGAGCTCGCTGTCCGGTGGCGAACGCCAGCGCGTACACATTGCCCGCGCTCTTGCCCAGCGCCCGCAGGTACTGCTGCTCGATGAGCCGACCAACCACCTCGACATCCAGCACCAGCTGAGCCTGTTGCAACAGGTACAGGCGCTGCCGGTAACCACCCTGGTGGCCCTGCACGACCTGAACCAGGCGCTGACCTGCGACCGCGTGGCGGTGCTCGAACACGGCCGATTAGTCGCCCTCGGCAAGCCGCTGGAGGTACTGACCCCCGAGCGTTTGCTGAGCACCTTCGGCGTACATGCCCACTACCTCACCGACCCCTTCGACGGCGCGCGCATCCTGCGCTTTCGCGCCCCCTGAACCAGGAAGCTCCCGCATGCTGTTGCGCACTACCGTCCTGCTGCTCGCCAACGCTCTGCTACCTTTCGCCGCGCAGGCCGACGTGCACGAAGTGAAGATGCTCACCCGCGGCGCGGCCGGTGCCATGGTCTACGAGCCCGACCACCTGCGTATCGCACCGGGTGATACGGTACGTTTCGTGCCGACCCAGAGCGGCCACAACGCGGCCAGCCTGCCCGGGTTGCTGCCGGTAGGCGCCGAGGCTTTCAAGAGCAAGCTGAACCAGCCCTTCGAGCAGACCTTTACGGTGCCTGGGGTGTACGGCATCCAGTGCATCCCACACCTGGCCATGGGCATGGTGATGCTGATCCAGGTGGGCGATACCGGCTTGGCCGAGTTGCCAGCGGCTTTGCCTGCGCGGGCACGTGCGCGCCTGGCAGCCCAACTGCAGCAGTTGGAGGCCGGCCAATGAACCGTTTGCTTCTGGCCCTGCCACTGCTGGGCCTGGCGTCCTTGGCGCTGGCGGAATCCGCACAGTCGCAGAGCAACGGCTTGGTCGAAGACAGCAGCTGGAGCATCCTCAACCGCACGGTCTACGACCAGCGTGACTACAAGCATGGCGGGCGCAACAGTGCCGCCCGCAATGCCTACAAACCGCGCAGCGAACGCAATGGCCTGGCCGAGGAATGGGCCTACGGTTTGATGGGTACATTCCAGTCCGGTTTTACCCAGGGCCTGATCGGTGTTGGCGTCGATGCCCATGCCTACCTTGGCGTACAACTCGACAGCGGTGGAGGTCGAACCGGCAAGGCTCGCCTGCTCGGTGTGGACAACGATGGTCACCCTAAAAACGAATACAGCCGCGGCGGTGCCGCTTTGAAGCTTCGCCTGTCCGACACCGTGCTTTCCTATGGTGAGCAGCGGGTGAAGACGCCGGTATTCAGCTCTTCCGACAGCCGCCTGCTACCCGGCACCGCCACCGGGTTCTTTCTCACCAGCAATGAAATCGACAAGGTCAAGCTGGTTGCCGGGCACTTCAACGAAAGCACCGACCGCAATGCTTCAAGCCATGACCAGGGCTTCGTGGTGAATTACTCCAACGCCCGCCAGGGCAACAGCTTCGACCTCGCCGGTGCGGTGTGGACCCCCAGCGCTGCCTTGAGCGCCAGCCTGTACACCTCCCGCTATGAAGACACCTGGAACCAGCACTACCTGGGCAGCACCCTCACCCATGCACTGGATGACCGGCGCAGCCTGAGCCTGGACCTCAACCTGTACCGCACCACCGACACCGGCAAAGCGCTGTCCGGGCGCATCGACAACACCACCTGGAGCCTGGTCTCGCGCTATAGCCAAGGCCCCCATGCTTTCAGCCTGGGCTGGCAGCAGGTGGATGGCAACACGCCGTTCGACTACGTGACCCGCGGTGCAATCTATATTGCCAACGCCGTGCAGATGTCTGACTTCAACGCACCCAACGAAAAGTCCTGGCAAGCGCGCTATGACCTGAACATGGGCGCTTATGGGGTGCCGGGGTTGAACCTGACGGCGCTGTATGTGCGCGGGTTCGATATCGATGGCACGCACGTGGACCCCAACGGCGGGTATGCGTACCTGGGCTATGGCAAGGGTGGCAAACACTGGGAGAGGGACCTTGAGGCGCGGTATGTGGTACAGAGTGGCAAGGCCAAGGGCACGGCGTTTTCACTGAGGCACAATGTGCACCGCGGGGATACGGCGCAGGCGGAACTGGACGGCAACCAGATCCGCCTGGCCGTGGAGTGGCCGTTGTCGGGCGGGCTCTGAGTGGTTTCATCCTCCTTGTGCGCCGGTTTGATGAGGCCCTTGGCGTTGCGGGTATCCACCCTCGTCACTGCAAAGCAGGAAAGCTCCTAAACCGCCTGCCACTGTTCCATGTGCGTAGTCCGCCACACCGGGTCATCCTCTACGTTGATCACCGTGAAGCCCTGCCGCTCCCAGAACCGGATCGCCCCTGCCAGAAACGGATGGGTGTGCAGGTACAGACACTCAACACCTGCCCCGACGGCGTGCTCACGCAAGGCCTGGAACAGTGCCGCGGCCAGGCCGTTGCGCCGGTATTCGGGGAGCACGAACAGGCGCACGATTTCGACGACGCGCTTGCCGTGGTAGTCGAGCTGGTGGAAGCGATGGTCATAGGGCAGGTAGCCAATGACTGCGATCAACGTGCCACGATCACGGGCTTCCAGAAAGTGCCCGTCGCCATCGAGGTAGGTCGCCTCGAAATGGGCCAGGTCTTTGGGCAAAGGCAAATGGGCGAGCATGGGGAAGAGCTCGCGTCGGGCACTGTCGACGAAGGCAACGACTTCATCGATGGCGTCACGGCCGGGTGTTTGGAAGGTCCAGTCGGGCATGGGGTTGAAGCGATGGCCTGGGGAACGTGTTTCTACCCTACAGCATCGGACGGCGCAATGCATGGTCGGCCCGACCTCGCTATAATCCCCGGCCTGAAACGCGCCCAAGGCCAGCCCATGCCCCGCCTCTGCAAGTTGTTGCTGCCCCTGCTGTTCGCCGCTGCCCTCACCGCCTGCGACCAGAAACCGACTCGAGAAGAGCAGATCGTGGCCAGCCTGCCCTTGCAGGAGGCCTATGAGCACAACATAGACCGCATGGCGTTGCTGCTGACCCGCAGCCACCCGCGACTCGACGAAGAAACAATCCGCAGCGTGCTGCGCAAGCACCTCACGGTCGAGGATCAGCGCCAGGACCTGTTCAAGCTCTACAGCGAAAAGAACTTCAGCGACGCCGAGTTCGCCACTATCGTCGAGGTGACTCGGGACCCGGCAAAGGCCAAGGCCTTGGAGCAGACCGAGGACGGCCAGCAACTGAGCGCGAAACTTACCCGGCTGATGCGCGAGACAGCACGCGATGAAAAGGCCCAGGCACTCGCAGCGCAGCGCCTGCAACGGGTGCAGGACGAGCTGGACGCATTGGAAAACGCCGGTTCCTGAACGATTGCGACAGCCCCACATCCCTCCCGTAGCGGTGCAAGCCCATAACGAGTAAGGTTATTTCTTTTGCGCCAGTGAGGTCTGGATTGCCACACGCCAAGCATGGACTGCGCCTGGACTTGCGCACGCTGATCCTCAGCCTTTGCACACTCACAGCCCTGGTGATGCTCTGTGCCAGCTACTTCGCCAGCTACCGGGTGCAGCGCCAGTTGCTGATCGATAACGCCCTGGAGGCCAACCGGGTATATGCGGCGAAGCTGGCGGCAATCACCGAAACCTTCATCGCGACTGCCTTGCAACAGCTGTCATTCAGCGCCAGTGTGCAGGGGCGGCAACTGGCCGACGGCGCTGCGCTGGAAGCAGAAACCACACGGTTGCTGCGCCAGAGCATGGCCTTCAACTCCACCTTCGTGGTCGATGCCGAAGGTATCGTGAGGGCGATTTCACCCGCTGCGCTGCGCCATTACCTTGGCCGCAAGGTACAGACGCCCGGTACTGAAGAGGCATTGCGCGAGCGCCGGCCCCTGGTGTCGACGCCCTACCTGTCGGCGGCCAACAACCTGGTGGTGGCGCTGTCGCAGCCGATCTTCGATGCCAACGGCCGCTACCTGGGCTATGTCGGCGGCAGCCTGTACCTGCGCGAACGCAACATACTCAACAGCCTCCTGGGCGAGCATTTCTACAAGGACGGCTCCTACCTCTATGTGGTCGATCGCAACCGCCGCCTGCTCTATCACCCCAATGCCGAACGGGTAGGCAGCGTGGTCGAAGGCAATACCCTGATCGACCAGCTGACCGAACTGCAGCACGGCACGCGGCAGGTCATCAATAGCCAAGGGGTAGCCATGCTGGCGGGCTTCGCCACAGTGCCCAGTACCGGTTGGGGCGTGGTGGCGCAACAACCGCTGGCGCAAACGGTGGCGCCGTTGAGTCATCTGATTCTCACTGTCATGGGCATCTCGGCCCCCCTGGCACTGGTGGGCAGCCTGCTGCTGTGGTGGCTGGCGTTGACCATCGCCAGGCCACTTTGGCAACTGGCCGCCGGCGCCCGCACCATGGACCGCACCGGCAACGCCGAACGGCTGCACAGGGTACATGCCTGGTACTTCGAGGCTGCTGAACTGAAACGGGCCATGCTGTTCGGCCTGAACCTCTTGCAAGAGCGCATCGGCCGGCTCAACCGCGATGCTCAGACCGACCCGCTGACCGGCCTGGGCAACCGCCGCAGCCTGGAATTCAAGCTATCGCTGCTGGAGGCCGAAGGCCGCGCGTTTTCGGTCATCGTGCTGGATATCGACCACTTCAAACGGATCAACGATGGGCATGGGCATGATGTCGGGGACCAGGTACTACAGCGCCTGGCCGCAATCATGCGCGGCTGTTGCCGTGAAGGTGACCTACTGTGCCGGACCGGTGGGGAGGAGTTCCTGATGCTGCTGCCGGGGGCCGGCCTGGTAGTCGCGACAACGGTGGCGCAGCGACTGCGCGTGATGGTGCAGGACACCGCGATAGAACCGGTAGGCGCTGTGACCATCTCACTGGGGGTGGCGCATTGGCACGCCAAGCAGGATCGCGAGCCGGGTGCAGCGCTCAGCCAGGCGGATAGCGCGTTGTACCGGGCCAAGCGCGGAGGGCGAAATCAGGTGTGCAGCGAAGCTGGCGGGCACTGAAGGAAAGATGTAACAAGTATTGTCATAAAACTGTCGTGTATTGGTCATAGGATTGACCCCAACCTGACATTTCCCTTCTTCATGGATGAGCGTCTAATGCGTCGTGTGGTTTTCAATCAGAAAGGTGGCGTGGGCAAGTCAAGCATCGCCTGCAACCTTGCCGCCGCCAGTGCCGCGGAGGGTTATCGCACGTTGCTGGTCGACCTCGACCCACAGGCCAACGCCACCTACTACCTCACTGGCCTCACCAACGACGCCATCCCCGCCGGCATCGCCGACTTCTTTCGCCAGACGCTGTCGCCCGTCACCGCTGCTGGCAAGAAGCACCGGGTGGCCATCACCGAAACCCGCTACCGCAACCTGCACCTGGTGACCGCCAGCCCCGACCTCAGCGACTTGCAGAGCAAGCTTGAGAGCAAGTTCAAGATCAACAAGCTGCGCAAGCTGTTGCTGGAGCTGGGCGAGGACTACGAACGGATCTACATCGACACCCCGCCTGCGCTCAACTTCTATACCTTCAGCGCCTTGGTTGCGGCTGAGCGCCTGTTGATCCCGTTCGACTGCGATAGCTTCTCGCGCCAGGCGCTGCACAGTGTCATGGCCGAGGTCGAGGAGCTGCGCCTGGACCACAACCCGGCGCTGCAAGTGGAAGGCGTCGTGGTCAACCAGTTCGCCGGCCGCACGGCATTGCACCAGACGTTGGTTGACCAACTGCGCAGCGAAGGCATGCCCGTGCTGCCGGTGTACTTGAGCAGCTCGATCAAGATGCGAGAGTCGCACCTGGCGTCGGTACCGCTGGTACACCTGGCGCCGCGGCACAAACTGGCGATGGAGTTCGTCGACCTGCTCGATGTGCTGGAGCGGGCCGCCTGAGCTGCACTCAATGATGCAGGCTCAGGCCGATACCACTGAGCCTATGAAATTGGCCAGCTCGGGCGTTTTCGGTGCAGCGAACACTTCACGCGGGTTACCCACTTCATGCACCTTGCCATGGTGCATGAACACCAGTTTATCGCCCACTTCGCGGGCAAAGCGCATCTCATGGGTGACCATGATCAGGGTCATGCCTTCGCTGGCCAGCTGGCGCACCACGCCCAACACCTCGTTGACCAGTTCGGGGTCGAGCGCCGAGGTGATCTCGTCGCACAGCAGCACCTTGGGCGACATGGCCAGCGCCCTCGCGATCGCCACCCGCTGTTGCTGGCCTCCGGAAAGCCGGTCGGGGTAGGCATCGAACTTCTCCGCCAGGCCCACCCGCGCCAGCATCTGCTCAGCCAGCTGGCGCGCCTGGGCCTTGCTGGCCTTCTTCACCACCTGCGGCGCGAGCATCACGTTCTCGCCCACGCTCAGATGTGGGAACAGGTTGAACTGCTGGAACACCATGCCCACTTTCTGGCGCAGCGCGCGCAAGTCGGCGCGGCCGGCATCGAGGTATTCACCGTCCACTTCGATCACGCCATCGCTGATCGACTCAAGGCCGTTGAGCGTGCGCAACAAGGTACTTTTGCCCGAACCGCTGCGGCCGATGATCGCTACCACCTCGCCCTCTTCGATGCTCAGGTCAACGCCTTTGAGTACATGGTTGTCGCCGTAGTATTTGTGCAGCGCGGACACTCTAAGCAGGGGCATGCAGCCTCCTTTCCAGATAACGGGCGCTCAGCGAGAGCGGGTAACAGAGGATGAAATAGCCCAGCGCAACCAGGCCGTAGACCATGAACGGCTCGAAGGTGGCGTTGGCCAGCATGCCGCCGGTCTTGGTCAACTCGGTGAAACCGATGATCGAGGTGACCGCCGTGCCTTTGACCACCTGCACCGAAAAGCCCACGGTCGGTGCCACGGCAATGCGCAACGCCTGTGGCAGGATCACGTGGCGCAGCTGCTCCATGCGGCTCAGCGCCAGGCTGCCGGACGCTTCCCACTGGCCGTTTGGAATGGACTCGACACAGCCGCGCCAGATCTCTGCGAGAAACGCACTGGTGAACAGGGTCAGGGCGATGGCAGCCGCCATCCAGGCAGACACATCCAGGCCGAACAAGGCAATGCCGAAAAACACCATGAACAGTTGCATCAGCAATGGCGTGCCCTGAAACAGCTCGATGTAGCCCCGCGCCAGGCCACGCAGCCACGGCCATTGAGAAATGCGTGCGACCAGCACCAGCAGCCCTGCAAGGCCACCGAAGAAGAAGGCCACCAGCGACAACAGCAAGGTCCACTGCAGGCCGATCAGCAGGTTGCGCAGGATGTCCCAGAAGGTGAATTCCATTCAGCGTCTCCCCATCAGCAGACGTTGCCCAACCCATGCCAGCAACTGGCGCAAGGCGATGGCCATGATCAGGTACAGCACGGTGGTCAGCAGGTAGGTTTCAAATGCACGGAAATTGCGCGACTGGATGAAGTTGGCGGCGAACGACAGCTCCTCGGTGGCGATTTGCGAACACACCGCCGAGCCGAGCATGACGATCACGATCTGGCTCGTCAGTGCCGGCCATACCTTGGCCAGGGCAGGCTGCAATACCACATGGCGAAACGCCTCGAAGCGGCTCATGGCCAAGGCCGCGGCAGCTTCCAGCTGGCCTTTGGGAATGGCCTGGATGCCCGCCCTGATGATCTCGGTGGAGTAGGCACCCAGGTTGATCACCATGGCCAGCACCGCCGCCTGCCACTCGCTCAGGCGAATGCCCAGCGCCGGCAGGCCGAAGAAGATGAAGAACAGCTGGACGATGAAGGGCGTGTTGCGGATCAGTTCCACGTACAGGCCAAACAGCATGTCGAAGGGGCGCACACGCCAGGCGCGAACCCCCGCGCCGAGCACGCCGATGGCCACGCCCAGCAAGGTGCCGACCACCGTCAGTTGCAGGGTGAACCAGGCGCCCTTGAGCAACAGGGGGGCCTGGGCCAGCACGGGGGCGAAGTCGAATTCATAGGCCATGGTGGCAAACTCCGGGTACAGCTCAGAGGTCGGCCGGCAGCGGCTGCTTCAGCCATTTTTCGGCATTGCGGTTGAGGCTGCCGTCGGCCTTGGCGGCTTCGAGCGTGGCGTTCACTTTGTCCAGCAGCGCCGGCTCGTTCTTGGCCAGGCCCACATAAACGGGCGAGTCCTTGAGCTTGACCTTGACCACCGGCACCTTGGCCGGGTTCTTCTGGGCAATGGCGGCCATTACCACGCTACCGCTGGCGATCAGTTCGACCTGGCCAGAGAGGTAGGCGGCGATGGTCGAGTTGTTGTCTTCAAAGCGCTTGATCACCGCCCCCTTTGGCGCTACGGCGCTCAGTTCCATGTCCTCGATCGAGCCGCGGGTGACGCTGATGGTCTTGCCAGCGACGGCGTCGATGCCCGCGATGTCCACCTCGGCCGGGCCGAATACGGCCAGGTAGAACGGCGCATAGGGCCGGGAGAAATCGATCACTGCCGCACGCTCCGGGTTCTTGCCGAGGCTGGAAATCACCAGGTCGACCTTGCCTGTGGTGAGGAACGGTATGCGGTTGGTGCTGTTTACCGGGGTCAGGGCCAGCTTCACACCCAGCTTGTCTGCCAGCAGTTGTGCAGTGTCGATGTCCAGGCCACGGGGTTTGAAGTCTGGCCCGACCGAGCCGAAAGGCGGGAAGTCCTGGGGCACTGCCACCTTGAGCACGCCACGGGCGCTGATGTCGGCCAGGGCATCAGCCTGGGCGGTTGGCAGCACAAGGGCGCTGCTGCAGAACAGGCTGGCCAGGAACAAGGTGCGGAATGTCTTCATGGTGTGGCCTCGCAGGTAACCAGGGAAAAGAGTGCTGGCTGGCCAGTGCACGGGCCATGCCAACGTCCGTGCTGGCACTGGCTTAAGGTGCGCAAGCCCTGAGCTGAACGGTCTTACTGGTCTGAACAGTTGCCTGCCTGCCCGCTTACCCCGACGCCGTCACGCCCCGCTTTTGTGCAAGGCCGCATTTGCCTGCATCAGCGCGGAGCAATGCTTGCAAGCGCCTGACAATGGCCGTAAAAAGCCAAGGTCATCGCCCTCCGACCGGTCTGAACAGCATGCTCGACACCCTACCCCGCGCCGTCCCCGAACAGGCCCTGCAAGGCATCCGCAAATTGATCGAAGACGGCGGCTATCAGCCCGGCGATGCCCTGCCCTCGCAGCGCGACCTTGCCGAGCAATTGGGGGTCAGCAGGGCCTCTCTGCGAGAAGCGCTGTCCTCGCTCAGCGCTCTGGGGTTGGTGAGCGTGCAGCCGGGCAAGGGTGTGTTCGTGCAGGCGCCAGCGCCTTCGGCATTTGCCTGGCCGTATGCCGAACAGGTCTCTGCGAGCGACACCTTCCAGCTGCGTTACGCCTTGGAAGGTTTCGCTGCCGGGCAGGCGGCACTGGCACTGACTGCGGACGACATCGATCGCCTGGAAGTGAATGTAGAGGCGATGCATCAGGAATTGCGCGCGGGCCGCTTCGAAGCCGCCGCACGGCTGGATTTCGCCTTTCACCAGCAGTTGCTGCAAGCCTGCGGCAACCACGCCATGCTGCAGGTGATCACCGCCAGCCAGGAGATATTCCTGGAAAGCCAGAAGCTGCCCTTCATCCGCCCGGAACGGGCGATGGAAACCTGGCAGGAGCACCGCAAGATCCTGCGCGCCCTGGCTCGCCGTTCACAGGCGGCGGCGCAAAAGGCGATGCAGGAGCATATTCGCAATGCGGCTTCGCGTACCGGGGTGGTGTTTTCGGTGTAACGCCCACCCATTGCCGGGCTGACCACAGCTTGGCCACGAAGGGGCTCACGCGGTCAAAACAGATATCTGGGCGTCGCCCTCGAAGAAGCGCCCTCGCGCCCGCGCCGGTTTACTGCCTGCAACAACAACGACGAAGCGGCCAGACCGCTTCGCTAATCCGCCAGGCTGCCTTTGAAACCGGAGCGTTTCCCTATGTCCGCATCTCACGAGGTATCCCCCGCCACCCTGCGCCGGGTCATTGCCGCCTCGGCCATCGGCAACTTCGTCGAATGGTTCGACTTTGCCGTCTACGGCTTTCTCGCAACGATCATCGCCAGCCAGTTCTTCGCCAGCGGCGATGCCAGCGTGGCCTTGCTGAAGACCTTTGCCGTTTTCGCCGTGGCCTTCGCCTTGCGGCCACTGGGCGGGATCGTGTTCGGAGCGCTGGGTGACCGGCTGGGACGCAAACGCATCCTGTCACTGACCATCCTGCTGATGGCCGGCTCCACCACACTGATAGGCCTGCTGCCGACCTACGCCAGCATCGGCCTTGCCGCCCCCGCGCTACTGACCCTTGCGCGCTGCCTGCAGGGGTTCTCCGCAGGCGGTGAGTATGCAGGTGCCTGTGCGTACCTGATGGAGCACGCACCGCAAAACAAGCGGGCCTTCTATGGCAGCTTCGTGCCCGTGTCGACCTTCTCTGCCTTCGCCTGTGCGGCGGTGATCGCCTACGGCCTTGAGGCAAGCCTGTCGGCCGAAGCGATGGCGGCCTGGGGCTGGCGCATACCGTTCCTGGTGGCGGCGCCGCTGGGCCTGGTGGGCCTTTACCTGCGCTGGCGCATGGAGGAAACCCCGGCATTTCGCGAGGCCATCGCTCAAGGCAAGACCCATGAGCATTCGCCGCTCAAGGACACGTTGCGTAACCACGGCCGGGCCATCCGCAATCTGGGTGCCTTCATCTCGCTTACAGCGTTGTCGTTCTACATGTTCACTACCTACTTCGCCACCTACCTGCAAATGGTCGGCAACCTGACACGCGCCCAGTCGCTGTTGGTGACCACGGTAGCGCTGGTGTTCGCCGCCATCGGTTGTCCGCTGGCCGGCGCGTTCTCGGACCGGGTCGGGCGGCGCAAGACCATTGGTTTCACCTGCCTGTGGGTAATGGTCTGTGTATTCCCGGCTTATTGGCTGGCCAGTTCCGGGTCGGTGACGGCTGCGCTGGTGGGGGTCATCCTGTTGGCGGTGGGGGCACTTTGCAGTGGTGTGGTGACCGCCGCGTTGCTCTCGGAGAGTTTCCCGACCCGTACGCGCTACACCGCATCGGCGATTACCTACAACGTGGCCTATACGCTGTTTGGCGGCACCGCACCGCTGGTGGCGACCTGGCTGATCGGACAGACCGGCAGCAGCCTGGCGCCAGCGTTCTACCTGGTGGTCATCGCACTGGTGGCGCTGGTGGGTGGGCTGGCGCTGCCAGAAACCTCGCGAATATCGTTGCATGAAGAAACAGCCGGGGATGAAGTGGGTCGTGGGGCCGCCCGCACCATTTGAGAGGTGGGGCTGCCTTTGCAGCCCTTTCGTAACAAGAGGCGCCTTCAAAGGGCACACCCGCGCTAAGAACGCTGGGGTCTGCGTCCGATAATCGCCCACTTTCCACTATGCGACAGCCAACCCAATTGACGAAACTAACCAGGTGGTACAAACATACGGGCATTCAACAACAACAAAGTGATGCCCGCCATGAAGCCCCTTATCCTCGTGCTCAACGGCCCCAACTTGAACATGCTGGGTACCCGCGAGCCTGCCCAGTACGGCCGTGAAACCCTTGCTGACCTGGCTCAGAGCTGCGCAGACACCGCGCAGGCCCACGGCCTGGATATCGAATTTCGCCAGACCAACCACGAAGGCGACCTGATCGACTGGATCCACGCTGCCCGTGGTCGCTGCGCCGGTATCGTGATCAACCCCGGTGCCTGGACCCACACCTCGGTGGCCATCCGCGACGCGCTGGTCGCCAGCGAGGTGCCAGTGATCGAAGTGCACCTCTCCAACGTGCACAAGCGCGAGCCGTTCCGTCACCTGTCGTTCGTCTCGTCGATCGCGGTTGGTGTGATCTGCGGCCTGGGCAGCCACGGCTACCGCATGGCTCTGGCGCACTTCGCCGAAATGCTCCAGGAGCAGGCAGCATGACTCAGCCGGCCATCCTTGCCGGCCTGATCGGCCGTGGTATTCAACTGTCGCGCACCCCTGCCCTGCATGAACATGAAGGCGATGCGCAGGACTTACGCTACCTCTACCGCCTGATAGACGCCGACCAGTTGCAACTGGAAGACAGCGCCTTGGCGCAATTGCTCGAAGCGGCCCAGCACACAGGCTTCACCGGGCTCAATATCACCTACCCGTTCAAGCAAGCGATCCTGCCGCTGCTCGACGAGCTGTCCGATGAGGCCAGGGGTATCGGTGCGGTCAACACCGTGGTCCTCAAGGACGGCAAGCGTGTAGGCCATAACACCGACTGCCTGGGCTTCGCCGAGGGCTTGCGCCGCGGCCTGCCCGACGTCGCGCGCCGGCAGGTGGTGCAGATGGGTGCCGGCGGTGCTGGCTCGGCAGTGGCCCATGCATTACTGGGCGAAGGGGTCGAGCGGCTGGTGCTGTTCGAAGTGGATGCAGCGCGTGCCCAGGCGCTGGTCGACAACCTCAACGGCCATTTCGGCGCAGGTCGAGCCATTGTGGGCACGGACCTGGCGGCTGAGATTGCCGAAGCGGACGGGCTGGTCAACACCACGCCGGTCGGCATGGCCAAACTGCCGGGCACACCGCTGCCGGTCGAGCTGCTGCATGCCCGGCTGTGGGTGGCGGAGATCATCTATTTCCCGCTGGAAACCGAGCTGCTGCGCGCGGCACGGGCACTGGGCTGCCGGACCCTGGATGGCAGCAACATGGCTGTGTTCCAGGCGGTGAAAGCGTTCGAACTGTTCAGTGGCCGCCAGGCCAATGCCGAGCGCATGCAGGCGCATTTCGCCAGCTTCGGTTGAGCCCGTGCCGTTCCTTTCGCGGGTTTACTCGCGAAAGGAACGGTAAACACCTCAGCCTTTTTCATCCAGCAACGCCTTTATCACCTTCTCCTGCCCGTCGTAGTCACCTTCACCAAAGTGCGCATGCCGCACTTGGCCCTGGCGATCAACAAAGTAGTGCGCTGGCCAGAACTGATTACCCCAGGTATTCCAAACCCGATAATCGTTGTCCACCGCCACCGGGTAAGCGATCCCCAGGCTGGCCACCTTGCGTTTCAACTGGCTGACATCATGCTCGTAGTCGTACTCCGGCGTGTGCACGCCCACCACCACCAGCCCCTGATCGGCGTACCGCCGGGCCCAGTCGTTGACGTGCGGCAGGCTGCGCTGGCAGTTGATGCAGTCCCACGTCCAGAAGTCCACCAGCACTACCTTGCCCTTTAGCCCCTTGGTATCCAGCGCTGGCGAGTTGATCCACTCACTGGCCCCGGACAGCGATGGCATCGCGCCATAACTGTCGCGGGCTGCCAGGTGGCCGGCAAGGCCCAGGCCCAAGAGCGCCAAGGCGACGCCGCCCACTTTCAACAACAAGCGGCGCTCAGTTGTCATGGCAACCGCTCGTGGCATAGGTGCGGTACTGCACACTCTGGCGCTGGCCTTGGGAGTTGATGTAATCCATGCGGGTGTTGACCAGGCCACAGGCATCGCTTTGATCATCCTTCACCGACAGCACTTTCTGTATATCCAGCCGGTCGCCGTAGCGGTACTGCATGACGCTGGCATCCTCCATCGGCTGCGTGGATGCCTGGGCAGCCAGGGTGCCGAGGCTGAGCACGGCGAACAGGCTGGCGCTGGCGAGGGTTTTCATGTTCATGGCATCGCTCCTGTGGATCTTCTGAGGGTGGGGAGTTGTGTTCCCCGGTGAGAGCCATTTCACGCTCGCCAGGTATCGGGCATGTGTCACCCGACCCTGCGCCCTGCCTCCTGCTGTATCTGTTGCATGGCCAGATACACTGCAATACAAACCTCTGCAGGCAAGCTCATACCTGCTCGGTACACTGCGCCCATTCCCCTTGCACAGGACCCCACCGATGGAACATGTCGATCACATCCTGATCGTCGACGACGACCGCGAAATCCGCGAACTGGTCGGCAATTACCTGAAGAAGAACGGCCTGCGCACCAGCATCGTCGCCGACGGCCGGCAGATGCGCGCCTTCCTCGAAGCCAACAGCGTCGACCTGATCGTCCTCGACATCATGATGCCGGGCGATGACGGCCTGCTGCTGTGCCGCGAACTGCGCGCCGGCAAGCACCGCAATACGCCTGTGCTGATGCTGACCGCGCGCAACGACGAGACCGACCGCATCATCGGCCTGGAGATGGGCGCCGATGACTACCTGACCAAGCCATTCTCAGCCCGTGAACTGCTGGCCCGCATCAATGCCGTGCTGCGCCGCACACGCATGCTGCCGCCCAACCTGACCATCAGCGAAAGCGGCCGCCTGATCCGTTTCGGCCAGTGGCGTCTGGATACCACCGCGCGCCACCTGCTCGACAGCGAAGGCACGCTGGTGGCCCTCAGTGGCGCCGAATACCGCCTGTTGCGCGTGTTCCTCGACCACCCACAACGGGTTCTCAGCCGCGAACAGTTGCTCAACCTGACCCAGGGCCGCGAGGCCGATATCTTCGATCGTTCCATTGACCTGCTGGTCAGCCGCCTGCGCCAGCGCCTGGGCGACGACGCGCGCGAGCCCAGCTGCATCAAGACGGTGCGCAGCGAAGGTTATGTGTTCTCGCTGCCAGTGCAACTGCTCGAGTCGCCATCATGAAGTGGCCGCGCACCCTCGCCTCGCGCCTGGCACTGATCTTCATCACCGGGCTGGTGCTGGCCTACGGACTGTCGTTCAGCCTGCAGGCCTATGAGCGCTATATCAGCAGCCGCTCGATGATGCTCAGCAATCTGGAACAGGACGTCGCCACTTCGGTGGCCATCCTCGACCGCCTGCCCGCCGCTGAACGCCCGGCCTGGCTGCCCCGCCTGGAGCGGCGCACCTATCGCTATCGGCTGGACGCTGGCGTAACGGGTGCGGCGATGCCCAGCGACGACCCGCCCATGGCCGCCGACTCGATCGTCAAGGCCATCGGTAGCCAGTATCGCCTGACCTTCCAGGAGATACCTGGCCCTAACGCACACTTCCAGGCCCACCTGCGTCTGGCCGACGGCGCCCCGCTGACCATCGATGTCACCCCGGCCCCCGTGCCGATCGCCACTTGGCTGCCGCTGGTGCTGCTCATTCAGCTTGCCGTGCTGCTGTTCTGTACCTGGCTGGCCGTGCGCCTGGCCATCGGCCCGCTGACACGCCTGGTCAAGGCGCTTGACGACCTCGACCCGGACAAGCCCGGCATGTTGCTGGACGAAAGCGGCCCGCGCGAGGTGAAATTCGCCGCTGTCGCCTTCAACGCCTTGCAGGCGCGCATCGCTGCCTACCTCAAGGAGCGCATGCAGTTGCTGGCAGCGATTTCCCATGACCTGCAAACCCCGATCACGCGTATGAAACTCCGGGTCGAGGTAATGGACGAGGGAGTCGAGAGGGACAAGTTGTGGCATGACCTGGATGCCATGGAGCACTTGGTCCGCGAAGGCGTAGCCTATGCCCGCAGCATGGATATCAACACCGAGCCGCCCTGCCGCATCAACCTCGACGCGTTCCTCGACAGCGTGGTGTTCGATTACCAGGACAGCGGCGCGCAGGTCGAGCGCCACGGCAGTACCGGCAGTTTGCTGGAAACGCGCCCGCATGCGCTGCGCAGGGTGTTGGTCAACCTGCTGGACAATGCCCTGAAGTTCGCCGGCAAGGCGCAACTGGAGGTCAGCCGTGAGCAGGGACGTATCGTGATCCGCGTGCTGGACGAAGGCCCTGGCATCCCCCAGCAAGAGCTCGGCGAAGTGCTCAAACCCTTCTATCGGGTGGAAAGCTCGCGCAACCGCAGTACCGGGGGCACCGGCCTGGGCCTGGCAATCGCCCACCAACTGATGCAGGCCATGGGCGGGCAATTGGTCCTCAGCAATCGCCAGGGCGGAGGCCTGTGCGCACAAATCGAGCTGAAGTGAAACGCTGCCGTCCTTGACGCGGTGCTGAGCGCCGCGCCTGCACGGGTGAAATTGGCCTACACCACCTGTCACTACATTCCGATACACAATACAGCCTGCACCGACACACTGCAGATACGCCGTGCCGCCACACTCCCGGTCACACTTTGACACACCGGGAGCCTCTTCGATGAGAGCCATCGCCCTTCCCTCCGGCTGGAAGCTGTTCACCGTCCTGGCCGGCCTTACTCTGTTCATGACCGCCGTGGTCCTGGCCAGCCACCCGCTCGGTTCCGACGGCCTGCGCAGCGCTATCCGCGCTACCGCACGCAGTTCCTTCGCCCTGTTCCTGATGACGTTCCTGGCCTCGACGCTGGTGGCCTTGCTGCCCGGCCCAAGCAGCCTTCGCGTTTTGCGCGAGCGGCGCTTCCTGGGGCTGGCTTTTGCCTTTTCGCACACCGTGCACGGCCTGCTGATCTACCGCTACGCCCAGCACTTTCCCGAGTTGTTCTGGGCCGGCCGCACCGTTACCTCCAGCCTGCCAGGCAGCATCGCCTACCTGTTCCTGCTGTTGCTGGCCCTTACCTCCTTCAAGCCGAGCATGCGCCTGCTCGGCGGCCGTGCCTGGAAAGCCTTGCACAGCACCGGCATGTGGGTGTTGGCCGGCGTGTTCTGCCTGTCGTTCTACAAACGCATTCCCATGGGTGGCTGGTATCCGCTGGCCTTTGCCCTGATGTTCACCGCCATCGCCCTCAAGCTCACCGCCAAGCTGGCGCTGTACAAGCGCCGTAACGCCACGGCCCTTTCCTGAAGAGAGAACAGACCATGACCACGCTGACTCGCACCCTGCCCCCCCTCGACAGTCTTGCAGATTGGGGCGCTGATTTGCCATTGCGGATGTTTCTGGCCTGGGAGTTCTTCGAATCCGGCCTGGAGAAATTCAACGGCAGCAACTGGTTCGGCGATATACAGGGGAGCTTCCCTCTGCCCTTCAGCCTGCTGCCAGCGGAGTTTAACT